>JAZKIE010000031.1:0-3238 GCA_040385025.1 Pseudomonadota bacterium
GACCGCCGCCATCTCGACGGCTTTCGCGCATCGGCCGAACATGCGCAGGACAATGCGGCGCTGATTGACTTCCTGCGCCAGCAGGCACCGGTACCGGTCTGGGCCGTGGGTACCAGCAACGGGTCGCTGTCGGCCGCGGCCGCAGCGGCGCGTTTGCAGGGCAAGGGCCCGGACGGCCTGGTGCTGACCTCCACGGTGACCCGGGAGGGCCGTACCCGCGGCCTGGCGCATGTGGTGTCCGAGGCGCCGCTGCAGGACGTCAAGGTGCCGGTGCTGCTGGTGCACCACAAGGACGACGCTTGTTATGTCACGCCTTATGGCGCCATGCCGGGCCTGACGGCCGCGCTGTCGGCCTCGCCCAAGGTGGCCTTGATCACGGCACAGGGCGGTTCCAACAACGGCAACCCCTGCCATGGCGGCCATCACCAGTTTCAGGGCATTGAGGCGGCGGTGGCGAAGGACATTGCCGACTGGGTCAAGGCGGCGCCGGTGAAGTAGCCGTTTCGCAGTGAGGTGGGATGCTGTGGGGTTTCGCAAGGAAATCGGCCCCTGGCCCTTGCCGTGAAAGCGCCGGCAGCTATCAAAAACGGAGCAAAAAAGAAGCGACAGTCAAGACGCAGACGCAGACGCAGACTCAGGGGCAGGTCTGCAGCGGCTTGCCGTCAAGCTGCGGCTTGATCGCGTCGAGCTGGGCGCGCAGCGCGGCGTCCACGGTGGCGAGCTTGAGGATCTGGCCGCGCGCTTCGGCGCGTTCTTGCGCCACGCGGGCGGTGCGCACGCCCCTGGAGGCCATGCGCACCAGCTCTTTCTCGGCATCGGCCTCCAGCGGGAAGCTGGCCAGTGCCAGGCCGGGTGCCAGGGCTTCGTTGTTGACCGCCCGGAAAGGCACGCCGAGCTGGCGCAGCTCGCTGCGTTTTTTGGCCAGGTTGTCGGGGTTGTTGTATTTGCCCATATAGACAATCCAGCGCGCCGGCTCGACGCTGCTTTCAAACTGCCAGCTGCCCGGCGGCAGTGTGGCCTCCAGGCTGCTGCGCAAGGTGGCGGTCTGCTGCTCGCTGAAGAGGCCGGCCTGCAGGCACTCGGGGGCCAATGCCATGGAGGGCGCGCTGGCGGGCGCTGCACTTTCGAGTTTTTTAAGCTCATCGGCGGGCAACAGGCGAATCGCCTCGGGCTGGATTTGTGTGGCCAGGCGCTGCGGCTCGGCTTGTACACCAGGCGCCAGCCCGTAGGCGGCCAGCAGGCCCTGCGACCAGGCCCAGTAAGCGGCGTTGGCCAGCAACAGCACCAGCACCAGCAGCCTCAGCATGGGCGCGTGCTCCCTGGGGAAACGGGCCGGACACTGACTTCGGAGCTGGTGATTTCTTGCATGCCAGCCGCAGTATGCACCAGCAGCGCGCCGTTTTCGCCGACGCCGTGGGCCACACCTTTGGTCCCGTCGGACAGTTGCACGGCGCGTCCGGCCAGCGCGTCGCGCGCCGCAAAACGCGCCTGAAAAGGCGCAAAACCAAACAGCCCGAAAGCCTGCACCGCCTGCACCAGCGGCGCCGCAACCCGCTGCAGCACTTGCGCCACGTCCACGCCGGGCAAGATCTCCTGCAGTGCGGCCGGCGGCATGGCGGCGGCTTGGCCGGCTGCGCTTGTCGCGGCGTCCAGCGCCAGCGTGCGCACATTGATGCCGACGCCGATCACCACATAACGCAGCTCGCCCCAGCTCGCGGTCTCCACCAGGATGCCGGCCAGCTTGCGCTCGCCCTGCGTATCCATGAGCCACAGGTCGTTCGGCCATTTCAGGCGGATGCGGGGCTGACCGTCAGGCGGCACCACCGCCTGCAGGCTTTCGGCGATGCTGATGCCAACGGCCAATGACAGGCCCGACCAGTCGGCCGGTTGCAGCGCCATGCCCAGCGAAAAAGTCAGGCTGTCACCGGACCGGCTTTGCCAGGCGCGGCCCATGCGGCCACGGCCGGCGGTCTGTTGCTCGGCCACCAGCAGCACCGCTTCGGCGCCAGTCGGGCCGGCAGCGCGAAAGCGCCGCATCAGCTCGCTGTTGCTGGAGTCAATGCTTGGCAACACCTCGACCGTGAAGCCGGGCAGCATCGGCGCCACGGTTTCCCAGATGGCTTCGGCAGGCCAGCGAATGGGGGTGAGGGGGGCAAGGCTCACGACAGCAGCGGGCTCAGGCCTTTTTGCTTTTTTCAGGCTTGAGCGGCTTGCCGGTTTTGCCGGACTTTTTGAGGACTTTCTTGAGTTCTTTCCTGAACTCTTTCTTCGGCTTCACGCCTTTGTCCGCCTTGGCGGTCTTCTTTTTGTCCTTGGCAGGCTTCTCCGCGGCTTTGGACTTTTTGGCCTTCCTGCCTTTTTTTCCGGGCTCGTCGTCCTTGGGCGCCAGCAGCGTGCCGCGACAGTTTTTGGCGCCGCACCAGCACGGGTATTCGGCCAGCAGCTTTTTGGTATAGGGCGCGTCGATGATCAGGCCGTAGTCGTAGAACAACTCGTCTCCGGCGCCGATGTTGCGCAGCGCCTTGATGAAAACGCGGCCGTCCTGTTCGTCGGCTTCGCAGTTGGGCTTGCAGCTGTGGTTGATCCAGCGTGAGGAGTTGCCGCCGTATTTGGCATCAATCACATGGTCTTCGTCGATGTGGAAATAGAAGGTGTGGTTGGCGTCCTTCGGGTCGTGCGGGTGCCGGCGCAGCGCTTCTTTCCAGTTGATGATCTCGCCGATGTACTCGATCAGGGTCTCGCCTTCGGCAAGGTCCTGCACGGCAAAAACCCCCTTGCCGTGCACGCCGGAGGTGCGGGTCTGGATGCGGCGGCCAGGGGCGGAAGAAGGGCCGGCGGCCGGGCTGGAAGAAGGGGACAAGACCTGAGTTTTTGACACGACGGGATTTTTTGGTATGGTTAATTCATGCATGTGCGCGCCCGTGCGGGTGCGCGCGTGCGTACGCGCGAAGCCGCTATTGTAGTGATGCGCCCCTGTGACCCATGATCGCCCGACGATGTTCAACCGCAGAAACCTGATTCAGTCCCTGGCCGCGCTGGCCGCCCCCGGCGTGGCTGCGCGGGCCTGGGCGCGGACATCGAACAGCCCCCTGCCCCAGGTCGGCAGCAGCCTGCCGCTGCCTGCCGTGAGCCTGCTGGACGGGCGTGTCTGGACCCCTGCTGCGGTGGGCGGCAAGACGCTTGTGGTGTACTGGTGGGCGAGCTGGTGCCCTTTTTGTGCGGTGCAGTCGCCCCATAT
>JAZKIE010000032.1:0-1920 GCA_040385025.1 Pseudomonadota bacterium
ATAGCTGTTTGCGCACGTTCCGTATGGGCTGGAACCCCATTTAATGCACAAACATCGGAAGGGCGACGCTTTGCAGCCGGCGCGGCGGGAGGGGCCTTGCAAGACCGATAATCGGCTCCGCTGTTCGTATCTTGTCTGTCTCTCTGATCTTTCCCCGCCTGCCCGTGACCTTTCCACTCATCACCGATCCCTTCTTCTACGCTGTTGCGGTCCCGGCCGTCCTCCTGATGGGCATCAGCAAAAGCGGCTTTGGCGCCGGCTTTGGCTCGCTGGCCGTGCCGATGATGGCGCTGGCCGTGACGGTGCCGCAGGCGGCGGCCATCCTGATGCCCATCCTGCTGCTGATCGACATCCTCGGCATGGCGGCCTTCCGCAAGGATTTCGACATGCGGCTGGTGAAGTTCCTGCTGCCCTTCGGTCTGCTCGGTACCCTGGTCGGCACGCTGCTGTTCAGCATCATGCAGGCCAATGTCGTGGCCGGCATCGTCGGCGCCTTCACGTTGTTGTTCCTGGCGCAGCGGCTGGTGTTTCCGCCCAAGCCCGACAGCCCGCCGCCGCCGCGCTGGCTAGGCGCGCTGTTGGGGGTGACGTCGGGCTTCACCAGTTTTATCTCGCATGCCGGCGGGCCGCCCCTCAGTGCTTATGTGATCCCCCTGAGGCTGGCGCCGGTCACCTTCACCGCCACCATGGCGTTTTTCTTTTTTGTCATCAATCTGTCCAAGTGGATTCCCTACGCCTGGCTGGGCCTGCTGGACATGCGCAACATGGCGACCTCGCTGGTGCTGTTGCCGCTGGCACCGCTCGGGGTCTGGATCGGCGTGCGCCTGGCCAGGCGCATTGATCCGGTCTTGTTCTACCGGATTCTTTATGTCGGCATGTTCCTCACTGGCGTCAAGCTGCTCTGGGACGGTTTTCGCTAGGAACGTGGGCGCCCCTGCAGCTTTGCGGCAAAACCGGTAAAAACCTCACAGCGGCCCCGCCTGCTTTTGGGTGAAAATCGCCGTATGAGAACAAATGCTTACGTGTTGACGCCTGAAGCGGGCCGCGCTGCTGTTTTCTTCACGCTTTCGTTTGCGGTGGTGCCTGCATGACCACCGTCGTTTTTGCCGACCTCGTTGGCAGCACCAGCATGTTCGAGCGGCTCGGCGACGAAACCGCCTCGCGTTTTGTCACGCAACTGGTGGGCGCCTTGAGCCAGGTGTTCGAGCAGCACAGTGGCCGCGTCGTCAAGCTGCTGGGCGACGGGCTGTTTGTGGTGTTTCCGCACGAGGGCGATGCGCTGGCTGCCTGCATCAGCATCCAGAAACGCTTTCTTGACAAGCCTATCCGCGCCGGCGGCAGTGGCGCACCGGTGCAAATGCAGATGGGCATTGAATCGGGTGAGGTGGTGGAAATCGACGGCGACTGTTTTGGCGACACCGTCAACTCCGCCGCCCGCCTGGCCGACCTGGCCGGCGCGGCGCAAATCCTCACCACGCAAAACGTCTGGTCCGCGCTGGGGGCCATGCAGCGGGCCAGCCTGCGCAGCCTCGGGCCCATGCATTTGCGGGGCCGGGCCGAGGCCAGCCATGTCTACCGCGTGGAGTGGCAGGCCGGGCGCGACGAAGACGCGACCATGATGGGGCGCTCGATGGCGTCGAGTGCGCCGCAGGTGCTGTCGCTGGTGGCCGGTGAGCAGAGCGTGCAAATTGATGCCCGCAGCCTGGCGATCTCCATAGGGCGCGGTGCCGGTGCTTCGCTGGCGCTGAACGATCCGCGCGTGTCGCGCATGCATGCGACGCTGGAATGGCGCGGCGGGCAGTTTGTGCTCAGCGATGCGTCGAGTTACGGCACCTGGGTGTATTTCGGCAACCAGAGCGAAGCGGTGGTGCTGCGGCGCACCGAGTGTTACCTGGTGGGCAGCGGCCAGATCAGCGCCGG
>JAZKIE010000033.1:0-1739 GCA_040385025.1 Pseudomonadota bacterium
CTCCTTTAGCGGTCGCGTGGCCCGGTCGGCTGGCCGACAGCAAGCGGGGGGGATTCGGTCGAAGGCGCGGCTGGCGGCACCTTGCCGCCTTTTTGTCGCTCACGGAACAGTGCTGCGCGCACCAGGAAAATCGTCGTGACGGGCGTGGTGAAGGCGACAAACAGCGTGATCAGCGTGGCGTGCAGGAACAGCTTGTGCCCCTGTACGGAAAAATAGATGATGGTGGCAATGGTGATGCACCAGACACCAGCCGTCGCGCCCAGGGTGGGCGCGTGGATGCGACGGAAAAAGGTCGGCAGGCGCACCAGCCCGAAGGAGCCGATGGCCGCAAAGCTTGCGCCCAGCACCGCAAACACCGCGGTGAGGATTTCGGCCCAGAGCGGCAGCGCGGTGTTCATTCGATCACCTCGCCACGCAGCAGAAACTTGGCCAGCGCCGTTGAACTGACAAACCCGAACAGCGCAATCAGCATGGCCGCTTCAAAGTACACATTGCTCGCGTACACGATGCCCAGCACCAGCATCATCAGCATGCCGTTGATGTAGAGGCAGTCGAGCGCCATCACGCGGTCCTGCGCGGTCGGGCCGATCAGCAGCCTGGCCACGGCGCAAAACATGGCCACGGCCAGCAGGAACAAGGCCAGCTTGAGACCCCAGAAAAGAATATCGCTCATGATTCAAAAATCTCCATCAGCGGGGCTTCGTAACGCTCCTTGATCAGCGCGATAAAAGCCGCCTCGTCATTCAGGTGAAACACATGCAGCAGCAGCCTGGAGCGGTCAAACGACAACTCTCCCCAGGCCGTGCCCGGTGTCAGGCAGCAGATCATGGCCAGCATCGCGAGGGCATTCGGGTCACGCACATCCAGCGGGATTTCTACAAAGCCGCTGTGGATATCTGCGGTGCGCCGGGTCAGCAGCAAGGTCCCGACAGTCAGCGCCGAGTACAACATGTCACCCAGCGCACGCACGGCAAGGCGAAGCGCCACACCGGGTTTGCGCATGCGCACGGTGGCGGGCCGCAGGCTTCGGGTCAGCAAAGGGACCACCACGGCAAGAATGGCCGCCATCAGCAGGGTGGCGGCATCAAAAGTCTGGTTCAGCAGCAGCCAGATGAAGAACAGCGCCAGCGACAGCGGCGGCGACGGCAACCAGCGCCGCATCATGGCGTCACCTTTGGGGCGGGCGGCTTGGGCACCGGCTGCGCACCCATCACCGCATTGCGGTAGGCCTGGGGCTTGTACAGGCCTTTCGCGGTATCGCTGGCGTGGTGCATGACCGGACCGGCTTCAATGCTCAGGGCCACACTGGCCGCCAGCAGCGCGGCGACCGGCAAGACCTCCAGCGCGCGCAAGGCCGGCATGCTGCTCATGGGCTGCGTCCAGAAATAACGGATACCGGCCCGGCTCAGCGCCACCAGCGTCAAAAAGCCGGACAGCAGCAGCAGCGCCAGAAAGCTCCAGTTCGCCGGTGAAATGACGGGCGCGTCCAGCAGCGCCGACAGCATCGCGAACTTGCCGATAAAACCGGGCAGGGGCGGCAAACCGGCCAGCAGCAGGGTGCAGGCCACAAAGCCGAGGCCGAGGAAGGCAATCCCCGCCGGTATCGCGCGGCCGTACAGTGCCTGCTGCTCGTCGTCGAGGTTCACGTTGTCCATGGCGGTCAGATCTTCCGAGAGGAAGGGCGCGTTGCCGGCGTTCTCGTGCGGCGCCACGCTGGCACCCGCATTGCGCCAGCGCTC
>JAZKIE010000034.1:0-2636 GCA_040385025.1 Pseudomonadota bacterium
GACCCCTATGTGCAGGCGACCTGGAAACCGGATGCGCGCTGGACCGTCAACGCCGGTGTGCGCCACAGTGTTGTGCGTTTTACATCCGCCGACAACTACATCGTCGGGACCAACGGCAATGACAGCGGCAGCCAGCGCTACAGCGCCACCTTGCCGGCGGCGGGTGTGACCTATGCCCCGTCGGAGCAGTGGCGGGTGTACGCGGCGGCCGGGCGTGGTTTCGAGACACCGACCTTCAATGAATTGGCCTACCGCTCCGTCGGTACCGGACTTAACTTTGCGCTGCGTCCTTCCCACAGTGACAATCTGGAGGCCGGGGTGAAATGGCGGACCCTTCCCGGTGCCGCGACGCGCATGGAGGCGACAGCCGCGATTTTTCATACCGCGACCCAGGATGAAATCGTCACGCAGTCCAATGTCGGTGGCCGCAGCACTTTCCAGAACGCAGGTGCCACGCGCCGCCGCGGGCTGGAACTGGCGACCAGCATCACGCCCGCGCGTCACTGGCTGACGCAGCTCTCCTACACGCTGCTGGATGCCAGCTACCGCGATGCCTTTGCCTGCCCGGTCAATGTCAACCTTTGTCCGGCCGGCCGGGTGCCAGCCGGCAACCGCATTCCAGGCACCGCGCGCAACGCGCTGGCGATGGAACTGGGCTGGCGTCCGCCCACCGGCTGGCGCACGGGTGTTGACGCGCGTTACCTCGGCAGCGTCGCCGTCAACGATGTCAACACCGATGCGGCAGCGTCTTTTGTGACCCTGGGCGCGCATGTGGGTTATGTGCTGGCGCTGGACCGCTGGAACATCGCCGCGACAGCGCGTGTCGACAACCTGACGGATCGCAAGTACGCCGGCTCGGTCATCGTCAACGAAGGCAATGGCCGCTACTTTGAACCGGCGGCGGGGCGCAACTACGTGCTTTCGCTGTCGGCCAGTTACCGGTTCTAGGGGGCGATGCCAGCCGGGCTGTGCGGGGCACAATAGCCGCTTTGCCATCGCCTGATTCCCCCACCATGCACACTACCGCCCTTGTTCTTTTCTCAGGAGGTCAGGACTCCACCACCTGCCTGGCCCAGGCCCTGGCCAAATACGAACGTGTGGAAACCGTGGGTTTTGACTACGGGCAGCGGCACAGCGTGGAGTTGCAGGCGCGGCTGGTGGTGCTGCAGCAGATGCGTGCGCAGTTTCCGCAATGGGCCAGCAGGCTTGGTGAGGACCATGTACTGGACCTGGCGGTGCTGGGCCAGGTCAGCGAGACCTCGCTGACGCGCGACATGGTGTTCAAGATGGAGAGCTCGGGCCTGCCCAACACCTTTGTGCCGGGGCGCAACCTGCTGTTTTTGACGCTGGCTGCGGCGCTGGCCTACCGGCGCGGCTTGCAGGTGCTGGTGACCGGCGTCTGCGAGACCGATTTTTCAGGCTATCCCGATTGCCGCGACGACACCATGAAGGCCATGCAACTGGCGCTGTCGCTGGGCATGGACAAACGCTTTTTGATAGACACGCCGCTGATGTGGATAGACAAGGCGGCCACCTGGGCGATGGCCGAGGCACTGGGCGGCCAGGCGCTGGTGGACTTGATCATCGAACACACGCACACCTGCTACCTGGGCGACCGCGAACATCGCCAGGCCTGGGGTTATGGCTGCGGCGCCTGTCCGGCTTGCGAGCTGCGCGCGCGCGGGTATGCGGCTTACGCGGCGTCCTTGCCCGCGCGCTGATCAGTTTCGGGTCTCGCGCAGTTCGTAAAGTGCCGGTGCGCCTTCAGGCTGTTTTTCAAGCGTCCACTGCTTGTCATGAAATGCCGCCACTGCCGGCCGGTGCGCAATGGACACCAGCGCACCGCCTGCCTGCCTGACCTGCGCCACCAGGCGTTCGTACAGCGTTTTTTCGGCCGTCTCGTCGAGCGCACTGGTGGCTTCGTCGGCAAACAGCCAGGCTGGTTTTTTCAGGAGCACGCGCGCAATCGCCAGGCGCTGCTGCTCGCCACCCGACAGCTTCTGGCTCCAGGCGTCTTCGTCGTCCAGCCGGTCACTGAGCTGCGGCAACAGTGCGTCATGCAGCGCCTGGCGCAGGGCCTCGTCGCTGTAGCTGCCGGCTGGCTGCGGGTAGGCCAATGCATCGCGCAGGCTGCCGTTGGGGAAGTAAGGCCGCTGCGGGATGAACATGCTGTTGGCGGGCAGCGCGGTGCGACCGCGGCTGAAGGGCCAGATGCCCGCCAGCGCGCGGAACAGGGTGGACTTGCCGCTGCCCGACGGGCCCTTGATCAGCACCGTGTCGCCGGCTTCGGCGTGCAGCGACAGACCGGCCAGCAGCACGCTGCCGGTCGGCAGGGCCAGCGTCAGATCCTGCGTGTCCAGTGCCCCGGATGAGGCATCAAATGCTACTGAATTGATAGCTGCTTGCGCTTGTTGGGCGTGGGCCAGAGCCCTGAAACTATCTTCAAAGCTGGTTAGCCGGTCGGTTGTGGCGCGCCAGGCCGCCAGGCTGCTGTAGTTGTCGACAAACCAGCTCAGGGAGTCCTGCACCCGGCCAAAGGCCGAGGCGATCTGCATCAGTTGCCCGAGCTGGATGGCGCCGCTGAAAAAACGCGGTGCCGCGACGATGAAGGGAAACACCACCGCTGCCTGGCCGAA
>JAZKIE010000035.1:0-5524 GCA_040385025.1 Pseudomonadota bacterium
CCGCCGCCTGCGCCAGGATGGGACCATGGTCAAGCTCGGCGGTCACCTGGTGCACCGTGCAACCGGCCTGCGTGCAGCCGGCATCGATGGCGCGCTGGTGCGTATTGAGGCCGGTGAAGGCCGGCAGCAAGGACGGGTGGATGTTGATCAATCGCCCCGCATAGTGGCCGACAAAATCCGGCGTCAGGATACGCATGAAGCCGGCCAGCACCACCAGCGCGGGCTGATAGGCGTCTATCACTTGCATCAAGGCGGCATCAAAAGATTCACGCGTCTCAAAAGCGCGGTGGTCCAGCGCCTGCGTCGCCACACCGAGCGACTGTGCAACTTCCAGGCCGGCCGCGCCGGGCCGGTTGCTGATCACGGCGGTGACACTGGCGCCGAACGCCCGCTGCCAATCCTGCTGCTGCGCGGCCTGCACGATGGCGGCCATGTTGGAGCCGCTGCCGGAAATCAGGATGACGATGTTTTTGGGGCTCGGCATAAGACGTGGGGAGTACGCAGGATTATCGCCATCACGGCCGCCGTGCCAGCGCAAACAGCGCGAAGGATGCGACGCCCATGCCCACCAGCCCCCAGAGCAGGCCGGTGTAGCCTCCCAGTCCGACCAGGGCCCAGGCGGTCAGGAAGGGCGCGGCCGCACGTGTGCACAGCGCAATGCCCGACATGGCGCCGCCGATACGCCCCACGTTTTCGCGGCCGTAGAAGTCGGGGACGATGTTGCTGCGCACAATGGTGATCAGGCCATTGGCCACGCCGAACAACACCGCAAACGCGACCAGCACCGTGAGCTCACGGCCCAGCGCAAACAGCACCAGCGAGATCGGAAACAGCGCCAGCACCATCAGCCCCAGTGCTCGCTGGTTCAGCGAACGGCCCAGCCACAAAAAGGCAAAACGTCCCGCCACCTGCGCCGGCCCGAACCAGACCATCACGGCCACCGCCTCGGCCTGCGTCAGCCCGCGCGATTCAAACGCCGGCATCAGGTGCGCCCACACGGTGGACAGCGCAAAGGTGTAGAGCGTGAAGGTGGCGGTCAGCAGCCAGAAGGTGCTGCCCTGCATGGCCTGACGCAGCGTCGCCTGGTCCTGCATCGCTTCCGCCGGCATGGCGCCGGCCTGCAGGGGGCGTTTCCACGCGCCGCGCAGCACCCAGGCATGGAGCGGCGCCACCAGCAGCAGGGCCAGCGCCATCACCAGCAGCGCGGGGCGCCAGCCCAGGCGGGCCTGCAGCCAGGCCACCGCCGGGAAAGACAAGGTGCTGGCAAAACCACCGACCAGGGTGACGGTGGTGATGCCCTGGCGGTAGCGTTCGGGAAAGCGTTTGGTGATCTCCATGAAGGCCGGCTCGTACAGCGTCATGGCCATGGCCAGCCCCAGCAGGGCCCAGGCCGCGTACAAGACAGGCAGGTTATGAGCCTGCGACCAGAGCGCACAACCTGCCGCGCCCAGCAGCGCACCACCCGTCAGTACCTCGCGCCCGCGACCTCGGTCTATCGCCGCGCCCACCGCATAGGTGGCCAGCCCCCAGACCATCAGGCCCAGCGTGAAGGCGCCCATGATGTCGGGCTGGCTCCAGCCCATGTCGCGCTGCATCGGCAGCACAAAGGAGGAAAAACCGTAATACAAAACCGCCCAGACAAGAATCTGGCCGACACTGAGGGCGCTGATGATGGTGCGGTACGAAGGCAAGATGAGCTGATTATCCCGGCCCGGCCAGGGATCCATTCGCGCCCGGATTCTGCAAGGTGGAATCGCTCGCTATTTGTCCCAACTGGGACATAAAATTCCGAACGAACGTGCTAAAAATGCGGCGTTACCGAACCGATTGGAGACATGCCGTTTATGGATCTAGCTTTCACCCCTGAAGAACAGAAATTCCGCGAGGACATTCGCGCCTGGGTCGGTGCCAACCTGCCGGCCGATATTTCGCACAAGGTCCACAACGCCCTGCGCCTGAGCCGCGACGACATGCAACGCTGGGCCAAAATCCTTGGCAAAAAAGGCTGGCTGGGCCACGCCTGGCCCAAGGAGTTCGGCGGCCCCGGCTGGAACGCGGTGCAAAAACACCTGTTTGAAGAAGAATGTGCACTGGCTGGCGCGCCGCGCGTCGTGCCTTTTGGCCCGGTGATGGTGGCGCCTGTCATCATGGCCTTCGGCACACCCGAGCAGCAACAGCGCTTTTTGCCCGGCATCGGCAGCGGCGAGGTCTGGTGGAGCCAGGGCTACAGCGAACCGGGCTCCGGCTCCGACCTGGCGTCGGTGAAGTGCAAGGCTGAACGCCAGGGTGACAAATACATCGTCAACGGCCAGAAGACCTGGACCACGCTGGGTCAGTATGGCGAGTGGATTTTTTGCCTGGTGCGCACCAGCACCGAAGGCAAGCCGCAAACCGGCATTTCCTTTTTGCTGATCGACATGAAGTCGCCCGGCGTCACGGTGCGGCCCATCGTGCTGCTCGACGGTGAGGCCGAGGTCAACGAGGTCTGGTTCGACAACGTCGAAGTCCCGGCCAACAACCTGGTCGGTGAGGAAAACAAGGGCTGGACCTACGCCAAACACCTGCTCAGCCACGAGCGCACCAACATCGCCGACGTGAACCGCGCCAAACGCGAGCTCGAGCGCCTCAAGCGCATCGCCAAAGCCGAAGGTGTGTATGAAGACCAGCGTTTCCGCGACGAGATTGCCAAGCTCGAAGTCGACGTGGTGGCGCTGGAGATGCTGGTGCTGCGTGTGTTGTCGGCCGAGAAATCCGGCAAGAACTCGCTGGACATCGCCGGCCTGCTGAAAATCCGCGGCAGCGAGATCCAGCAGCGCTACAGCGAACTGATGATGCTGGCCGCCGGCCCCTTCAGCCTGCCCTTCATCGAGGAAGCCATGGAAGCCGGCTGGCAAGGCGACTTCCCCGGCGGCGTGGCGGCCAATGCGCCGCTGGCCTCGACCTATTTCAACCTGCGCAAAACCACGATTTACGGCGGCTCCAATGAGGTGCAGCGCAATATCGTCTCGCAGTTCGTGCTCGGCTAGCAAGCTTTCATAAATCCATTTTCCGGGCGAATTGCTTTGTTGCGCGGTGCTCGCAATCCTCATGTACCCAAGTACATTCCGGTTGCTGCGCTCCGGGCGCCTAGCACTTCATCCCGAAAAGCTAAATTTCTGAAAACTTGCAAATTCCTTTAGGAGACCTTTATGGATTTTGATTTCACTGACGACCAGGAACAGTTGCGCGACGCGGTCCGCAAATGGGTGGACAAGGCCTACGACTTCGAGCGCCGCCGCGGTATCGCCAAAGCTGGCGGTTTCTCGCGCGAGGCCTACGGCCAGCTCGCCGAACTCGGCCTGTGCGGTCTCTACATTCCCGAAGCCAACGACGGCCTGGGCATGGGCCCGGTCGAGGGCATGGTGGTGATGGAAGAACTGGGCCGGGGCATCGTGGCCGAGCCGTTTGCCCAGACCCTGATCGCCGGCGGCGTGTTGTCCGGCTACGCGCCGGAAGACGTCAAGGCCGCCTGGTTGCCCAAAATCGCCAGTGGCGAAGCACTGGTGGTGCTGGCCTCGCAGGAGCGCGCCGCCCGCTACAAACTCGATGTTTGTGAAGCGAAAGCAACCTCAACCCCTGCCGGCTGGACCTTGTCTGCTACAAAAACCGTAGTGCCTGCCGGTGACCAGGCCGACGCCTTCATCGTGCCGGCGCAGGCCAATGGAAAAATCGCGCTGTTCCTGGTGGAGCGCACGGCCAGCGGCGTCACCACCCGCGGCTACGGCACGCAGGACGGCGGCCGCGCTGCCGATGTGGTGCTCAAGGACGCGCCGGGCACGCTGCTCACGCTGAACGGTCTGGCCGCGCTGGAACACGCGGTGGACATCGGCATCGCTGCCACCTGCGCTGAAGCCGTCGGCGTCATGGACAAGACACTGGCCATCACGGTCGAGTACATGAACACCCGCAAGCAGTTTGGCGTGGTCATCAGCAGCTTCCAGGCGCTGCGGCACCGCGTGGCCGACATGAAGATGCAGCTCGAGCTGGCCCGCTCCATGAGTTATTACGCCTCGCTCAAGCTCAATGCACCGGCGGCGGAACGCCGCGCCGCCATGGCGCGCGCCAAGTACCAGCTCGGCAACGCCATGCGTTTTGTCGGCCAGCAGGCGGTGCAGTTGCATGGCGGCATCGGCGTGACCGACGAATACATCGTCAGCCACTACTTCAAGAAGCTGACACAAATGGAGATGAGTTTTGGCGACACGCTGCACCACTTGGGCGAGGTCTCAAGCAGGATGCAGGACACGGCTGGCGTCTTCGCTTGATTTGCCCGCGACATATTGAGAAACGATGCGCCGTGGCATGAATCACGGGCACTTTTAATTTCAGGAGACAAACCATGATGATGCAACGCCGCCTTCTTCTCGCAATCGCTACCGCCGGCCTGGTGCTCGCTGGTTGCGCCACCTCGCCCGCGCCCGAACAACACCCGCCGATTGTGTTTGTGCACGGCAACGGCGACACCGGCGCCTTGTGGCAGACCACGATCTGGCGTTTTGAATCGAACGGCTGGCCGCGCGAGCGCCTGCACGCCATCGACCTGCCTTACCCGCTGGCGCGCGACGACGACGGCAAGGCGCAGCCGGGACGCACATCCACGGCAGACCACATGGCCTTCCTGAAGTCCGAAGTCGACAAGGTGCTGCAGGCCACCGGTGCCCGCCAGGTCGTGCTGGTCGGCAATTCGCGCGGCGGCAATGCGATTCGCAACTACATCTACAACGGCGGCGGCGCATCGCGCGTGAGCCACGCTGTGCTGGGCGGCACACCCAATCACGGCGTCTGGGCCATCAAGGGCTTTCGCGAGGTCAATGAGTTTGCCGGCACCGGGCCCTTCCTGACCGCACTCAATGCGCCGAAAAATGCGGCTGGCGACGAAGTCACCGGCCCGGTCAAATGGCTGACCCTGCGTTCGGACAACAACGACAAGTTCGCCCAGCCCGACGGCCTGTGGATAGGCGCCAAAGGCACACCCACCAACGTGACGTTTGACGGCCCGGCGCTCAAGGGCGCGACCAACGTGGTGCTGCCGCGTGTGGATCACCGCGAAACCTCCTACTCACCCGCAGCGTTTGAGGCCACCTACCGTTTCATCACGGGGAAAAATCCGCAAACCCTGGCGATCCAGCCGGAAGCGCCCATCGTGCTCAACGGCAAGATCAGCAGCCTGGGCCTGAGCCCGACCGACCCGGCTTCCGGCAACTACTCCAACAACCTGCCGCTGCCCGGCGCGCAGTTGATGGTCTACGCCACCGACCCCAGCACCGGCGCCCGCGTCGGCAACGCCGTGCACAGCAAAACCGTGGGCACTGACGGCATGTGGGGGCCGTTCACCGCACAAGCTGGTGTTCCCTACGAATTCGCGATCCAGGCCACCGGTTATGCCACCACGCACATCTACCGCAGCCCCTTCCCACGCTCCAGCAAGATCATCCACCTGCGCGCCGACCGCCTGGCCGACGCGGACAAGACCGCCAAATCCAGC
>JAZKIE010000036.1:0-5248 GCA_040385025.1 Pseudomonadota bacterium
GCCTCAGCCGCATCCATTGCGCGGGTGTTCGAGTTGTTCGGTGTCAGCGCCTTGACCCCTCAGGACGAGGATTTCGACCGCGTCATCAACACCACCTGCACACTGGCGGTGGAAGTTGCGGCGCATGTGCAGGCGCTGGACGAGGTCGCCGGCGCGCTGGACACCTTTGAAGATGCGGCCGATTGGCACCCTGACTACCGCGCCTATGTCGGCGCCTTGTGGCGGGGTGACCGCGCGGACATTGCCAAAGCTGCGGACCGGCTGCAACTCCGAGGCGGTATTCCGAACGGATCCCTGCCGCTGGACCAGGGCCCGCTGGCCTGAGTTCGCGCCCCCCACGGCTATCATGGTTTCATGATCTCAACGGCGCGCAGGTTTTCTTCGCTTTCTCTGCTGAACCGCAGGGCGCGCGACTGGCTGGTGGGTTGGTGGCGCCTTCTGTACCTGGGCGCCATGATCCTGGTGCTGGCCATGTCGCCCTCGAGTTACGGCCGACCCCACCGCCGTGTGCTGGCCGAACACATCTACCGCAACACGGCCCCGAACCTGCTGGGCTTCACGCTGATGTGCGCGCTGATCACGGTGGTGATCACACGCATCGTGATCGTCACCGCCATCAGTTACGGCTTGTCGCAGTACGCGCTGCAGGTGGTGATCCGGGTGCTGGTGCTGGAGCTGATTCCGCTGACGGCGGCGATGTTTGTGGCGCTGCGCTGCGCCATTGCCAGCGGCGTCGAGCTGTCCCAGATGCGCCGCGCCGGCACGCTTGAAGCGCTGCAGCAGCGCGGCGTGGATCCGGTGCGCCACGAGGTGTTGCCGCGCGTGACAGCAGGCATTTTTTCGACCATCACGCTGGCTGCGCTCAGTTGCGTGGTGGCGCTGGTGATGGCTTACCTGGCGGTGTACGGCTTCACGCTGTCTGGCGTAGCAACCTACACACGGCTGTTCGGTCAGGTGTTCAACCCTGAAGTCACGCTGATCTTTCTGCTCAAGACCCTGTTTTTCAGCCTGGCGGTGTCGCTGATCCCGATGGCCTCGGCGCTGTATGACCCGGCCACCCCACGCCTTCGCTCCAGCGCCGAGTTGCGCATGCTGGTGCGCATGTTTGCCGTTATTTTGCTGATTGAGGTGTTGTCGCTGGTCGGCAACTACTACTAAAACCCGGTCCTCTCACCATGAATCCATTCACACCATGAGCACGCCCCTTGACACATCGCCCGCAGCCGGCCCCCCGCCGCCACCGGGGGACGAGGTGGAGCCATTGCCACCGGTGGCCAACCTGGAGTTCAAGGCCGTGCTGCTGCTGATCTTCATGGCCACGCTGGTGATCGGCTCGGCGCTGTACGTGCTGTATGCGCGCGGCCTGTTTGAAAACACGCAAAAACTGGTGCTGGTGTCGGACGACTCCGAAGGTGTGGTGGTTGGCATGGACCTGACCTTTTCGGGTTTCCCCATAGGACGCGTGCGCCGCATTGAGCTGGCCGACGACGGCAAGGCCCGCATCATCATCGACGTGCCGACGCGCGACGCCCACTGGCTGCGCACTTCCAGCGTGTTCACGCTGGTGCGCGGCCTGGTCGGCAGCACCAACATCCGGGCCTACACCGGCCTGCTCAAGGACCCACCGCTGCCCGATGGCGCGGTGCGCGAGGTGTTGCGTGGCGACACCGGCGCCGAGGTGCCCAAGCTGATCGCCACGGCCAAGGAACTGCTGGAAAACCTGAACCGCCTGACCGCCAGTGAAGGCGCGGTGGGTGCCAGCCTGGGCAACTTCCAGAAACTGACCGAGCGCCTCAATGGCCCGGGCGGCGCATTGAGCGTGCTGCTGGGCACCGATGCCGAAGCGAAAAAACTGATCGCCACGCTGGACCGTACCAATGCCTTGCTGACCAAGCTCGACGGACTGGCTGCCAAGACCGACACCCAGGTGTTTGGCGCCAATGGCGTGATGCCCGAAGCGCGCGCCACGGTGGTCCAGCTCAATACCCTGCTCGGCGAGGCGCGGACCAGCCTGAAAAAAGTCGATGCGGTACTGGTCGAAGCCCAGGCGGTAGGTGCCAATGCCCGCGCCGCCACCGACGACCTGGGCACGCTGCGCGGCGAGGTCGAGTCCAGCCTGCGCAAGGTCGACAGCCTGATCAACGAGGTCAACCGCAAGTGGCCGTTTGCCCGCGACACGGAGATCAAACTGCCATGAGCAATTTTGCAAAGACGCTGCTTGCTGCTGCCTTGCTGGCGCTGGCCGCCTGCAGCAGCGGCCCGAAACCGGCTGACTGGCAACTCGAAGCCAAAACCGCCACCGAGCGCGGCGTGGCCGCCTATATGGAAGGCAATTCGCGTGTCGAAGCCGTGGAATTTTCGCGCGCGCTCAGTGAGGTCTCCAGCACCGGCCGCGTCGATCTGACAGCGCGCGTCGAACTTTTGCGCTGCGCCAGCCGCACCGCCAGTTTGGTGCTCGAACCTTGTGCCGGCTTCGAGCGCCTGCGTGCCGATGCGCCGCCGGCCGAGCGTGCTTATGCCGACTACCTGGCCGGCCGGCTGCAGCCACAGGATCTGGCCTTGTTGTCCGCAAGCCAACGCGCCGCCAGCGCCGGCGATGCGGCGGCCGTCAAGGCCATCGCCGATCCGCTGTCGCAACTGGTGGCAGCGGCGGTGCTGTTTCAGCGCGGGCAGGCCAGCCCGCAGGTGCTGCAACAGGCCGTGGACACCTCATCGGCCCAGGGCTGGCGCCGGCCCTTGCTGGCCTGGCTGGGCGTGCAGGCGCAGCTCGCCGAGAAGGCCGGTGATATGGAAGAGGCCGCGCGCCTGCGCCGCCGCATGCTGCTGGTGGAGCCCGTCAAAACTGGCGCTGCAGGACCGCGGTCTTGAGCGCGCCTTCGCCCGAGCCTGGCCGCTGGGCCATCGCCATCGCCGGCCTGTTGTCGCTGGCGACTGCCATGGGCATAGGCCGCTTTGCTTTCACGCCGCTGTTGCCCATGATGCTCAGCGACGGCGTGGTGGACCTGCCCACGGCGAGCTGGCTGGCCAGTGCCAATTATTTCGGTTACCTGGTGGGCGCCTTGTTGTGCACCTTTCAGCCCTGGATCTGGAAACGCCTGCCGTTTTTGCCGCAGGTCGCCGCGCCGACCTGGGTGCGTACCGGCCTGGTCGCCACCGCCGTGCTGACCCTGGGCATGGCGCTGCAAGTGCCTGCCGCCTGGCCCTTGCTGCGTTTTGCGGCTGGTGTGGCGAGCGCGCTGGTGTTTGTCTACACCTCGGGCTGGTGCCTGTCGCAACTGGCCCGGCGCAACGCGCCCATGATGGGCGGCGTGATTTACGCCGGCCCCGGCCTGGGCATCGCGCTCAGCGGCCTGTTTGCCAGCGGCATGGTGGCGCTGCAGTGGCGGGCTGCTGCCGGCTGGCTGATTTTTGGCGTGCTGGCGGCACTGCTCACGGCTGTTGTCTGGCGCACCTTCCAGGAGCGGGGTGGGCAGGGCGCCGCAAGCGCAGCCGCGCCCACAGCGGCCTTGCGCACGGACGCAACGGCGGGCCGCCATCAGATGTTGATGCTGGCGCTGGCCTACGGTCTCGCCGGTTTCGGCTACATCATCACCGCGACGTTTTTGCCGGTGATTGCGCGCGAGGCCATGCCGGGTTCGGTCTGGATTGATTTTTTCTGGCCCATCTTCGGGCTGGGTGTCATCACCGGCGCCTTGCTGGCCACACGCATCCCGGCCACAGGCGACTACCGCTACCTGCTGGCTGCCTGTTACTTCGTGCAGGCGCTGGGCATAGCCGCCAGCGTGTTCAGCCCCAACCTGGCGGGTTTTGCCATGGGCAGCCTGCTGCTGGGCATTCCGTTCACCGCCATCACCTTTTTTGCGATGCAGGAGGTGCGGCGCCTGCGACCGGCTGCCGCAGCCAGCTCTATGGGTTTGCTGACGGCCATGTACGGCATCGGGCAGATCGCCGGCCCGCCCATGGTGGCGCTGCTGCTGCGCAACAGCCGCAGCCTGGGCGAGGGCTTCACCTTGTCACTTGAAATCGCCGCAGCCACCTTGCTGGCCGGTGCGCTGATGTATGTGTGGATGGTCAGCGCCTACCCGGTGGCGGGCAGGGCGCGCGCTTAGACCCCATGCGGGCAGTGCGCCGATTATTCAAGAGAAATCGACCTCTAGCCCTTAAGCACTGCGCGCAGTCAGCTATCAAAAACAGAGCGTCAGGCGGCTGATTTGGCGATCAGCACCGGCCTGAGCAATTGCGCCAGCTCGGTGCCCTGGATCACGCGGATCTGGTGCGTGGCGGCAAACTGGCGTGCGTTGTCGGTGACCTCGCCGGCCGTGACACAAATGCAACTGCTGGCGTCTCGCGCGCTGCGCGCGGCCTCCAGGGCCTGGAAAATTTCCAGCCCCAGTCGCGCGGCCTTCCAGCGTTTGGCGCTCAGCAGCACGGTGCGGCCACCCTTGAACAGCTCGAAGTCTGCAGCAGGACTTTCCAGGCGCTTGGCTTCGAAACCTTCACGGGCGAGGGCTTGCTCCAGCGCCGCCGAAAACTCGCGCCAGGGCATGGCGCTGATTTGTGCCAGCGTGGCTTCCACGTGGGCGGTGCTGGGCGCGCTCAATTGCCGCCACAGCGTGATCACTGCAATCACCACAAACGGAATACCGCCCATGGCGCCGAATAAAAAATACTGGGGCGGCAGCAGCGCTTTGGAGGCCAGTGCGATGACGCCGGCAATCGACAGGCTGATCCACCACGCTGAGCGCAGCAAGATGGCGAACAGTGACTTTTCAGCCATTTTGAATTTCAAGATATTCCTTTCAGGGGAGCGGTGTTTGTATCACGCCGCGCAGCGCTGCTGCCGGCAGTCGCAGCGGCAAGCTGGTATGCTTCAAAAATGATAGCTGCTCGCTCACGTATTCATTGGTCCGCCGGCCTTTTTTATTCAAAGATGCAAGCCAACTCCGGTCATGAGTAGTCAGCAGGAAGGCGCTGCGCGTCAGCGCGCCGCTCTGGCGCTGGGCGTGGCCCTGGTGCTGGTTGTGATCTGGGGCATCAACTTCTCGCTGCAGAAGTTTGTCTTCAACGTGATTGGCCCGGGCGGCTTTTTGTTTGCGCGTTACCTGATCATGCCGGTTTGTGCGCTGGCCTTGCTGCTGTGGCGCTACGGGCGGCATTTCCCGAAAATCACACGGCGCGAGTTCTGGCAACTGGCGCGCCTGGGCGTCGCCGGCCACTTCCTGCATGTGGGCATGGTGACCTACGGCAT
>JAZKIE010000036.1:5348-10886 GCA_040385025.1 Pseudomonadota bacterium
TGGCTGAGCCTGGTCTGGTCGGTCACGGTGTCGGCCTTTCTGGGCTGGCTGCTCTGGGGCTGGGTCAACGCCGTGCGCGGCGTGGCACGCACGGCGCCGCTGATGTATCTGATGCCGCCGGTGGCCGGGCTGGTGGCCTGGCTGTTTGCCGGCGAGCAGTACACCGGCATCAAGCTGGCCGGTGCAGCGCTGACCCTGGTGGGCGTGGCGCTGGCGCAGTTCACCAGCCGCGGCGCGCGCGAGGCGCCTGCGCCTGTCGACTAGGGCCTGTTCGCACTTGTATAAATAGTGTGAACAGGCCCTAACCTTGCTGCGAGGCAGGGCAAAGCGATTCGTCCATACTTGATGCCCGACCACCCGCCAGCCCGACCACTTTCCATGACCAAACCTTCGCTCGACAAAAACAAACTCAAATTCCTGCTGCTCGAAGGCATCCATCCCTCCGCGATTGCGGTGTTGCAGGCAGCAGGCTACACGCAGATTGAAAGCCTGACCGGCGCGCTGGAGGGTGACGAGCTCAAGGCCAAAATCGCCGATGCGCATTTTGTCGGCATCCGCTCGCGCACCCAGCTCACGGCCGAGGTGTTTGCGCACGCGAGCAAGCTGGCGGCTGTTGGCTGTTTTTGCATAGGCACCAACCAGGTCGACCTGAACGCGGCGCGCGAGCGCGGTATTGCGGTGTTCAACGCGCCGTTTTCCAACACGCGTTCGGTCGCCGAACTGGTGCTGGCCGAGGCGATTTTGCTGCTGCGCGGCGTGCCCGAGAAAAGCGCCGTGGCGCACCGCGGCGGCTGGCTCAAGTCGGCCGACAACGCTTTCGAGATTCGTGGCAAAACCCTGGGCATCGTCGGTTACGGCTCCATCGGCACGCAGTTGTCGGTGCTGGCCGAGGGCCTGGGCATGCAGGTGGTGTTTTTTGATGTGTCGACCAAGCTGCCGCTGGGCAATGCGCGCCAGGTGGGCAAGCTGCACGAGCTGCTGGCGCAGGCCGACGTGGTCAGTCTGCATGTGCCCGAAACCCAGGCGACGCAATGGATGATCGGGCAGGCGGAAATCGCCGCCATGAAACCGGGCAGCGTGCTGATCAATGCCTCGCGTGGCACCGTGGTCGAGATTGAGCCCCTGGCCCAGGCGCTGCGTGACAAGAAACTGCTGGGCGCCGCGATTGACGTGTTCCCGATTGAGCCGAAGAGCAACAAGGATGTGTTCGAGTCGCCGCTGCGCGGGCTCGACAACGTGATCCTGACGCCGCACGTCGGCGGCTCCACCATGGAGGCGCAGGCCAACATCGGCATCGAGGTCGCGGAAAAACTGGTCAAGTACAGCGACAACGGCACGTCGACCTCATCGGTCAACTTTCCTGAAGTGGCGCTGCCGGCGCACCCGGGCAAACACCGGCTGCTGCATATTCACCGCAACGTGCCGGGCGTGCTGGCGCAGATCAACCAGGTGTTTGCCGGCAATGGCATCAACATCGCGTCGCAGTTTTTGCAGACCAACGAGGCCATCGGTTATGTGGTGATCGACATCGACGCTGCGCACTCGGACATGGCGCTGGCCAAACTTGCCGACGTGCCGGGCACGATTCGCAGCCGCGTCTTGTTCTGAGTCTGGCGCTGCCTTTTCGCTATCAAATCAGGAGCTGCTTGCGCCCGTATTTCAAGGGCTGCAAGCACTTTTGACTTGACATCCGGGGTGCCGCTCAGGGTGCCGGCAGCTTCAGGCCCAACAGGGCTGCGAGTGCTGCGGTTGGCATGGATCCTTCCTGGGTGACCAGCGCGCCGGTCTCGGCATGGTTGCCGATGATGGTCGGAATCGAGGCAAAACCGAAACGTGTCAGCAGCTCGGTGTTTTTGGCGACATCGGCCTTTTGAGCGTCAATGTCGCTGCCGGCGGTGATGCCGCCGCCCTTGGCCGTCATCGAGGCTTCATGTTCATCCATCGCGGCGACCGGGTCCTTGGCGGCCAGCAGGGTCGCGCCCTGCGCGGTGCTGGAGGCGTTGAGGATGCCGACCGGTATCCAGACAAAGCGCGCTTGCGGCTTCAGCGGCTTGGCGGCTTCCCACAGCGCCGTGCAATGCGGGCACTGGGCGTCGAAAAACACATAGACGGTGCGCGCGCTGACTGCTGAGCCGACGCTGAAGCCCTTGGCTTCGGCCGCCACTGCTGCCACCGACACGGACGTGGAAGCCGCAGCGGCAGGCTTGCCCGCGTCGGGCGCATCCTTGCAGCCGGCCAGCAACAGGCTGGCCGCGACCAGGACGGCGGTGAAAAATTTCGGGAAAAAAGTAGGGGTCATGGCGCACCTGCGGTTGAAGCCCGCAAGCTTAACGCAGCAGGCAAAGCTGCTTGCCGTGCCATGTATTTGCCCCCGTTTTCTGTGGGTCACCCTGTGGATAAACCCGTGAAAAAGCCACGAGAGGCTTGCCTGTCGTGGCTTGCAACGGATTGCCTGCGGATTAAGCGGCTGCCGCCGTCGGCTTGTTCAGCGCTTGCTTAACCCTTGTTGCTCATGCCCAGGCGTTCAATGGTCGCTTTTTCTGCCGCAAAGGTCTCACGGGCGAAACGCGTGTACTGCGAGGTGTTCATGTAGATCACCGACTGGTCGTACTTGTCGAAGGTTGCCAGCACGGCCGGGTCGTTGAGGGTGCGGCGGAAGGCCTCGTGCAGGGTGGCCACCACGGCCGGGTCCATGCCCTTGGGGCCGCACACGCCGAAGGGTGAATCCGACACGGTGGAGTAGCCCAGTTCGTCGAGCGTCGGCACATTCGGCCAGCGCTTGGTGCGTTTGCTGCCGTAAGTGGCAATCAGGCGCAGCTTGCCGGATTCGACGTGGGGGGCCCAGCCGGTGGCGTCGCTGGCGGCCATCACATGGCCGCCGAGGATGGCCTGCATGTTGTCGGCATTGCCCTTGAACGGCACGTGCGTGAGCTTGATGCCGGCGCGTTGCGCAAACTCCTCGACCGCCAGGTGCGGGCTGGTGCCCGTGCCGGTGGAGCCATAGGTGAATTTTTCAGGGTTGGCCTTGCCGTAGGCCACCAGGTCCTTGATGCTTTTGATCGGTGAGTCGGCAGGCACCACCAGGCCAAAGGTGTAGCCGGTCAGGCAGGCGATCCAGGTGAAGTCTTTGAGCGGGTCGTACTGCACCTTTTGCATGTGCGGGATGCGAAACACACCGTGCGGCAACTGCGTGAGGGTGTAGCCGTCGGGTTTGGCCGACATCATTTCATTGGCGCCCAGCATGCCGCCGGCGCCAGGCTTGTTGTCAACGATGATGGTTTGACCGAGCGTCTTGCCGGCGCTTTCAGCCAGCGCGCGTATCACCGCGTCGGTCGAGCCACCGGCAGGCCAGGGGCAGATGTAGCGGATGGGACGCGAGGGAAAGGCCGCAGCCTGGGCGCTGGCCAGTGAGGGCAGGGCGATGCCGGCGGCGGCAGCAACTGCGGTGGTGAGGAAGTCGCGGCGTTGGGTCATGGGGTCTCCGGGATGTTGCAGAACTCGATGCGCAAGCTTAGCCAGAGGCGCCTGCACTGTCATCAAGGTTTACGCGGGGCGCAAATTCTGCACCGTGGAATCCGGCCAGGGCGCCAGTGCATGGAGGCTAAAATCCCTGCTGCCGGCCCGTGCTTTTTCTCCTCTGAATTGACCCCTGTGACTGCCATCGCTTCCCCTTCTTCCTCCGCCGATTCCCCCGATTCCTCGACCATTCCCGATGACGACAACCCGGTCCAGCAGCCCCGGCTGTGGTGCGGTGACGGCTGGACCGCCCGCGTGATCAAAAACGAGGACGACGACGGCTGGGCCGTTGCCATGATCAAGGACGGTGAGCCCGAGCCGGCGCTGGTCGGGCCGTGGACCATGGGGCGCGACAAGAAAAATCCCAAGCCGCTCGATGGCACGGCTTTTATCACCCTGGTCAAGACCGCGTCGGAGTTTGTGCGCCGCCACGAGCAGCAACTCCATGCCACGCTGCACCAGCGCCTGGAAGTCGATTGCCGCGGCGCGCGCATCACGGTGTCGCTGGACATTGCTCCCGACGAAGACAACCCGTCTGCGCTCTTGAGCGCGCATGACGAAGCCGGCGAGCAACTCGCGCAGCTGCGGGTGCCGCCGTCCTTCAAGCTGAGCCGTGCCAGCGCCACGGCCTGGGCCGACAGCGGCTTCGCCAAACCTTGACGCCTCTGCCTGACGCCTGCGGCATCGACTTCGGCACCTCCAATTCCACGGCGGCTTGCGCGCGCGCAGGTGCCCCCGGCCAGGTCGCGCTGCTGGCGCTGGAGGGCGGCAAGTTCACCTTGCCTTCGGTGGTGTTTTTTCATGCCGAAGACGCGCATATCAGCTATGGCCGCGCCGCACTGGCCGACTACCTGGCCGGTGACGAAGGCCGCCTGATGCGTTCGCTCAAAAGCCTGCTCGGCACGTCGCTGATCGACGAGCAGACCGAGGTGGCCGGCCGCGCGCTGCCGTTTCGTGAGCTCCTGGGCCAGTTCATCGGCGAACTCAAGCGCCGCGCCGGGCAGGCGGCCGGCCGCGGCTTCACGCGTGTGGTGCTGGGCCGTCCGGTGTTTTTTGTCGATGGCGACCCCGTGGCCGACCGCCAGGCCCAAGACACCCTGGCTGACATCGCCCGCGCGGTGGGCTTCACCGAGATCGCCTTTCAGTACGAGCCGATTGCCGCAGCCTTTGCCTACGAATCGCAAGTGACGCGCGAAGAACTGGTGCTGGTGGTCGACATAGGCGGCGGCACCTCGGACTTTGCGCTGGTGCGGCTGGCGCCAGAACGCGCGGGCCGGGCCGACAGGCGCGACGACATTCTGGCCAGCGGCGGTGTGCACATAGGCGGCACCGACTTCGACAAGTACCTGAGCCTGGCCAGTGTGATGCCCACGCTGGGCCTGGGCAGCCAGCTCAAGAGCGGGCTCTTGATGCCTTCGGCGCCGTACTTCAACCTGGCGACCTGGCACACCATCAATTTTGCGTACACCAAAAAGGCGGCAGCCCAGATCACCGAGTTGCGCCGCGAGGCCGCCGAGCCCGACAAGCTGGATCGCCTGCAGGCCCTGGTGGCGCAACGCGCTGGCCACTGGCTGGCGATGCAGGTCGAGGAAGCCAAGATGGCGCTGTCGGGCACGGCCGAAACAACCATGGACCTGGACCGCCTCCGCTCTGGTGAAACGCTGCGCTTGCAGCGCGACGATTTTGATGCGGCCATCTCCGTGCTGGTGGGCGACATCGCAGCGAGTGTGAGTGGCTTGCTGCGCGATGCGGGTGTGGCTGCAGGGGCGGTGGACACGGTGTTTTTCACAGGCGGCTCCAGCAGCGTGCCGCTGCTGCGCGCCCGGATTGCCGCGCTGCTGCCGCAGGCGCGTCGCGTCGAGGGCGACCTGTTCGGCAGCATCGGCACCGGCCTGGCGCTTGATGCGCTGCGCAAGTTCGGCTGAGTCCAGCATGCCCAAACACACCTGCGGGCGGTAACCCGCAGGTGTGTTTGCCTTGCAACACGGGCCGGTAAGTCCGTTTGCCAGCAGCAAGTATCGG
>JAZKIE010000037.1:0-5353 GCA_040385025.1 Pseudomonadota bacterium
TTCACCATGCTCAACAGCAACAAGCGCGGCCTGACGCTGGACACCAAAAAGCCGGAAGGCAAGGAAGTGCTGGAAAGGCTCATCAAGGAATCCGACGTGATGGTCGAGAATTTTGGTCCCGGCGCGCTGGACCGCATGGGATTCACCTGGGAACACATCCAGTCGCTCAACCCAAAAATGATTCTGGCATCCGTCAAGGGTTTCTCTGACGGCCACCACTACGAAGACCTGAAGGTTTACGAAAACGTGGCCCAGTGCGCCGGCGGCGCAGCGTCCACCACCGGCTACTGGAAAGGCGAAAATTCAGGCCCGACCATCTCGTCGGCCGCTTTGGGCGACAGCAATACTGGCATGCACCTGGCCATCGGCATTTTGACGGCCTACATCGGCCGCCAGCAGACGGGCAAGGGCCAAAAAGTCGCTGTGTCCATGCAGGACAGTGTGCTCAACCTGTGCCGCGTCAAAATGCGCGACCAGTTGCGTCTGGACAACCTGGGCTACCTGGAAGAGTACCCGCAATACCCGCATGAAATGGAAGCCTTCAAGGACGGCGTGGTGCCGCGTGGCGCCAATGCCGGCGGTGGCGGACAACCCGGCTGGATTCTGAAATGCAAGGGCTGGGAAACCGACCCCAATGCCTACATCTATTTCACGGTCCAGGGTCACGCCTGGGAGCCGATCTGCGACGCACTGGGCAAACCCGAGTGGAAAACCGACCCCGCCTACACCACGGCCAAAGCACGCCAGCCGCACATCATGGACATCTTCGCCACGATTGAAGCCTTCATCGCTGACAAGACCAAGTTCGAAGCCGTGGACATCTTCCGCAAGTTTGATATTCCCTGCGCGCCGGTGTTGTCGATGAAGGAGTTGCTGCATGACAAGTCCTTGCGCGCCAGTGGCTCCATCGTTGAAGTACCGCACAAAGTGCGCGGTAGCTACTTCACCGTGGGCAGCCCGATCAAGTTCTCTGACACCAAGCCTGAAGTCACGGCATCGCCCCTGCTGGGCGAACATACCGACGAAGTTCTGGCCGAGCTCGGCTACAGCAAGGACCAGATCGCAGCCATGCATACAGCGAAAGCCGTCTGATCCCGGAGGTTGAGGCCTTGGTCGTCAAGGCTTGAAAAAGACGGCGTTCACATGAGCGCCGTCTTTGTTTGGAACATTCGCCAACTGTAATTGCCAGCTTTATTTGCCAGCCTCACGATTGAACCTATGCAAACAACAACCGACCTGACACAACTGGTGGAAGCCGTGGGCGATGCCATCGTCGCCTCCGACGCCGGCGGCGCCATCGTTTTGTGGAATCCGGCTGCGCAGCGCATGTTCGGCTTCACCGAAAGCGAGGCACTGGGCCAGTCGCTGGACATCATCATTCCGCAGCGTCAGCAGCAGCGCCATTGGGACGGTTACCACCAGACCATGGCGACCGGGAAGACCCGTTATGGCAACGATGTGCTGCGCGTACCGGCGGTGCACAAGGACGGGCACTCGCTGTCCATCGCCTTCACCGTGGCCCTGCTTCACACGCCTGAGGGCAAGGTTTCGGCGATTGTGGCCGTCATCCGCGACGAGACCAGCCGCTTCGCTGAAGAAAGAAACCTGAAGAAACGCCTGACCGAACTTGAAATCCAGCTTGCTGCCCCGGTCAAAGCTCCCTGAACCTGAGCATATGTACCCAATGATTAACATAGGGGTTGAACCGGCCGCCAGTGCTGCCGGAGCCATGTTTGAGCAATCCATTTCAACTTCCATGCAGGTATTTCCATGAGCAAAGCATTAGACGGTGTCCGCATCCTCGATTTCACCCATGTCCAGTCGGGCCCGACCTGCACCCAGTTGCTGGCCTGGTTTGGTGCGGACGTCATCAAGGTCGAGCGTGCCGGCGAGGGGGACGCCACACGCGGGCAGCTGGCCGACATCCCCGGTGTGGACAGCCTGTACTTCACGATGCTCAACCACAACAAGCGCTCGATCACGCTGAACACCAAGAACGCAAAGGGCAAACAGGTGCTCGACGAGCTGATCAAGACCTGCGACGTGCTGGTGGAGAACTTCGCGCCGGGTGCGCTGGACCGCATGGGCATCACCTGGGAGCACATCCAGGCCCTCAACCCGCGCATGATCGTGGCCTCGGTCAAGGGTTTCGGCCCCGGCCCCTACGAAGACTGCAAGGTCTATGAAAACGTGGCGCAATGCGCCGGCGGCTCGGCTTCCACCACCGGTTTCGACGACGGCCCGCCCATGGTGACCGGCGCCCAGATCGGCGACAGCGGCACCGGCCTGCACCTGGCGCTGGGCATCATGGCCGCGCTGTACCAGCGCAACACCACCGGCCGTGGGCAAAAAGTGCTGGCCCCCATGCAGGATGCTGTGCTGAACCTGTGCCGGGTCAAGCTGCGCGACCAGCAGCGCCTGGAGCGCACCGGCACCATGCATGAGTATCCGCAGTACCCGGACGGCAAGTTCGGCGCCGCCGTCCCGCGCGCCGGCAATGCGTCCGGCGGCGGCCAGCCGGGCTCCATCCTCAAGTGCAAAGGCTGGGAAACCGACCCCAATGCCTATATTTACTTCATCACGCAGGGCGGCGTCTGGCCGGCCGTCTGCAAGGTGATCGGCGAGGAAGGCTGGATCACCGACGAGGCTTACGCCACCGCCGCTGCTCGCCTGCTGCATCTGAAGCCCATTTTTGCGCGCATCGAGCAGTGGACCATGACCATGACCAAGTTCGAGGCCATGGACATCCTCAACAAGTACGACATCCCCTGCGGCCCCATTCTGTCGATGAAGGAAATCTCCGAAGAACCCGCGCTGCGGGCCAGCGGCACCATCGTCGAGGTGGACCACCCCACACGCGGCAAGTACCTGACCGTGGGCAACCCGATCAAGCTGTCTGACAGCGCCACCGAAGTCACGCGCTCGCCCCTGCTGGGCGAACACACGGACGAGGTGCTGACGCAGCTCGGCTACAGCGCCGAGTACATCGCCGAGTTACGCACCGAACACGTTATCTAGCGGGACTTCCCGCGCCAATTCACAAAAAGTCAGCCGCCCACCATGAACTATCCCGTCATTCCCATCGCCGTCCTGGAGGTTTCCTCCAAGCAGAGAAAACGCCAGGCGCCCAAAGGCCGTCGCGTTGACCCGGCGGCGCTGGCCGATGTACAGCGGCTGCTGGGTACCGAGTCACGCCAGCCCGATTTGCTGATCGAGCACCTGCACAAGCTGCAGGACCACTTCGGCCACCTGTCGGCCGCCCATCTGGCCGCGCTGGCGCAGGAGATGCGCCTGGCGCAGACCGAGGTCTACGAGGTGGCGACCTTTTATCACCACTTCGATGTGGTCAAGGAAGGCGAAGCCGCGCCCGCACCGCTGACGGTGCGCGTGTGCGACGGCCTGTCCTGCGAGATGGCGGGCGCCCAGGACCTGCTGGCCAAACTCCCCGGCCTGCTGGGACGCGACATCCGGGTCATCGCCGCGCCCTGCATCGGCCGCTGCGAACAGGCTCCGGCCGTGGTGGTCGGGCAAAACCCGGTGCCGCAAGCCACTTGCGAAGCCGTGATGGCCACCGTTGCCGCCGGCGCCATCAAACATGTGCCTGAGGGTTTTGTGGACCTCGCTGCCTACCAGGCGACTGGTGGTTACACCCTGCTGCAGCAATGTGTATCGGGCGACAGGGACGTCGAAGCCGTCATCAAGACCATGGAAAACTCCGGCCTGCGCGGCCTGGGCGGCGCAGGTTTTCCTTCGGGCCGCAAGTGGCGCATTGTCAAGGCCGAAAAAGGTCCACGCCTGATGGCCGTCAACATCGACGAAGGCGAGCCCGGCACCTTCAAGGACCGGGTTTACCTGGAGCGCGACCCGCACCGCTTCCTCGAAGGCATGTTGATCGCCGCCTGGGCCGTTGGCATCGAGAAGATCTATATCTACCTGCGCGACGAATACCACGGTTGCCGCACCATGCTGGAAGCTGAACTGCTCAAACTCCGGGCATCGCCGCTGATGGCCGGCATGCCAGCGATTGAACTGCGCCGCGGCGCCGGCGCCTACATCTGCGGCGAAGAGTCGGCCATGATTGAGTCCATCGAAGGCAAACGCGGCATGCCGCGCCTGCGCCCGCCCTATGTGGCGCAGGTCGGACTGTTCGGCCGCCCGACGCTGGAGCACAACTTCGAAACCCTGTACTGGGTGCGCGACATCCTGGAAAAAGGCGGTGAGTGGTTTGCTTCGCACGGCCGCAATGAACGCAAGGGACTGCGTTCCTTCTCGGTCTCCGGTCGGGTCAAGGCGCCTGGCGTCAAGCTGGCACCGGCCGGCATCACCATCCGCGAGCTGATCGACGAATTCTGCGGCGGCATGCTGGACGGCCAAACCTTCTACGCCTACCTGCCCGGCGGCGCCTCGGGGGGCATTCTGCCGGCCACGATGGGCGACATCCCGCTGGACTTCGACACGCTGCAGCCCTACGGCTGCTTCATTGGCTCGGCCGCGGTCATGGTGTTGTCCGACCAGGACACGGCCACCGATGCCGCGCGCAACATGATGCGTTTTTTCCACCACGAGTCCTGCGGCCAGTGCACGCCCTGCCGCGTCGGCACGGCCAAGGCAGCACACCTGATGGAACAGCCCAAATGGAATCTGCCGCTGCTGGCCGACCTGTCGCTGGTGATGCGTGATGCGTCGATCTGCGGCCTGGGTCAGGCAGCGCCGAATCCCATGGACTGCGTCGTCAAGTATTTCGCCCACGAGCTCGCCTGAACGATCTGCCCCCACGACAAAGGCAACACCATGAATGCAATCACACGACAAGAACTCGCCGAACTCGATGCCCCTTTGGTGAGCTTCAGCCTCAACGGCCGTGAAGTCCAGGGCCGCGCGACCGAAACCCTGCTGCAGGTCGCCAAGCGCGAAGGGGTGGAGATTCCCCACCTGTGTTTCAAGGAAGGCCTGGAAGCGGTCGGCAACTGCCGCTCCTGCATGGTCGAGATCAACGGCGAACGGGTGCTGGCGCCTTCGTGCTGCCGCGCCCCGGCAGCCGGCATGAAAGTTGTGACCGACAGCGAGCGCGCCGTCGCGTCGCAAAAGCTGGTGCTCGAACTGCTGCTGTCCGACATGCCCGAGAAGGATTACACGCGCAACAACGAGGTGGACCAGTGGGCCGCCAAAATCGGCGTCGGCAAGCCGCGTTTCGAAGCGCGCCAGCAGGTGCGCCAGGACCTGTCGCACCCTGCCATTGCCGTCAACCTCGACGCCTGCATCCAGTGCACCCGCTGCCTGCGCGCCTGCCGCGATGAACAGGTCAACGACGTGATCGGCCTGGCCTTCCGCGGCGACCAGGCCAAGATCGTGT
>JAZKIE010000038.1:0-3215 GCA_040385025.1 Pseudomonadota bacterium
CCCGCCGCAAAAATCACGACCTTGCCTTCTTCCAGGTACTGCAAGGCCTTGGGCCGCACATAAGGCTCGACAATCCTCTCGATGCCAATGGCCGACATCACGCGCGGCGTCAGGCCGGCCTTGTCCATGGTGTCGCCGAGGGCCAGCGCATTCATCACCGTGGCCAGCATGCCCATGTAGTCAGCCGTGGCGCGGTCCATGCCGACCGAGCCGCCCGCCACGCCGCGGAAAATGTTGCCACCGCCGATGACGACGGCAACTTCCACACCCAGGCGCGTGATTTCGGCAATTTCCTCAACCATGCGCACAATCGTCGCGCGGTTGATGCCGAAGGCATCGTCTCCCATCAAGGCTTCACCTGAAAGTTTCAACAAGATTCGCTTGTAGGCTGGCATGAGGGAAATTCCTGTCGTTTTTATAGGCGTAAGTTTAGCGGCCTTCCGGGGCTATGGGGCTGAATCAGCCCTTGGCAGCGGCGATCTGGGCAGCCACTTCAGCGGCGAAATCGTCGACCTTTTTCTCGATGCCTTCGCCCACGACATACAGCGTGAATGACTTCACCGTTGTGCCTTTTTCCTTGAGCATCTGCTCGACGGTCTGCTTGTCGTTCTTGACGAAGGACTGGTTGAACAGGCTGACTTCCTTGAGGTATTTCTGCACGCCGCCTTCGATACGCTTGGCAACAATTTCGGGAGACTGCACCGGTTTGCCGGCGGCAGTTGCCACAGCCGCGTCTTCAGCTGCCTTGGCGGCGGCCACTGAACGCTCGCGCGCCACCAGTTCGGCCGGCACCTGGTCGCTGGACAGCGACACCGGCTTCATGGCGGCCACGTGCATGGCCACATCCTTGGCGGCGGTTTCGTCGCCGTCAAACTCGACCACCACGCCGATGCGTGTGCCGTGCAGGTAGGAAGCCAGCGTGCTGCCTTCGAAACGCTTGAAACGGCGCACCGACATGTTCTCGCCGATCTTGCCGATCAGGCCCTTGCGCACGTCTTCCACCGTCGGGCCAAAACCGTCCAGGCTCAGGGGCATCGCGCCAACGCCGGCCACATCGGCCGGCTTGCTCTTGACGATGCCCTTGGCGACCGCGTCGGTGAAAGCCAGGAAACTGTCGTTCTTGGTGACAAAGTCGGTTTCGCAGTTGATCTCGACCAGCGCGCCGATGCCGCCTTCACTGTGATAGGCGATCACGCCTTCAGCGGTGATGCGGGATGCGGCCTTGCCGGCCTTGTTGCCGAGCTTGACGCGCAGGATTTCTTCGGCTTTTTCGAAGTTGCCTTCGGCTTCGGTCAGTGCTTTTTTGCACTCCATCATCGGGGCGTCGGTTTTTGCGCGCAGTTCTGCGACCATGCTTGCTGTGATTGCCATCTTCGGTTCTCCGTGTGTCGTGTTGACTTCAATAAAATACGTGTGCCTTTGGACAAGGCTGTGAAAAAGGGGCTACGCGAGCCCCTTTTTCGCGTCAGGCGCAGGGCCGGGCCTGTCAGGCAGCGGCGTTTTCCACTTCGACGAATTCGTCGGTGTTTTCGGCGGAAACCATCTTGACAACTTCATTGCCGGCGCTGGCGCGGCCTTCGATGATGGCGTCGGCGATGCCGCGTGCATACAGGGCCACAGCCTTGGACGAGTCGTCGTTGCCGGGGATCACGTAGTCGATGCCGATGGGCGAGTGGTTGGAGTCAACCACGCCGATCAAGGGGATGCCCAGCTTTTTGGCTTCGAGGATGGCGATCTTGTGGAAGCCCACGTCGATCACGAAGATCGCGTCAGGCAGGGCATTCATGTCCTGGATGCCGCCGATGTCTTTTTCGAGTTTTTCCATCTCGCGCTTGAACGTGAGCTGCTCTTTCTTGCTCAGGGAGTCGAGGCCGACTTCCTGCTGGGCTTTCATTTCCTTGAGGCGCTTGATCGAGGTCTTGACCGTCTTGAAATTGGTCAGCATGCCACCCAGCCAGCGCTGGTCGACAAAAGGCACGCCGGCGCGTTTGGCTTCGGCGGAGACCAGTTCACGGGCCTGGCGCTTGGTGCCGACCATCAGGATGGTGCCGCGGTTGGCCGAGAGCTGCTTGGCGAACTTCATCGCGTCCTCGAACATCGGCAGCGATTTTTCGAGGTTGATGATGTGGATACGGTTGCGATGGCCGAAGATATACGGGGCCATCTTGGGATTCCAGAAGCGGGTTTGGTGACCGAAATGGACGCCGGCTTCCAGCATTTCACGCATGCTTGTTGACATAGAGATACTCCAAAGGTTGTGTCTAAAATCAGCGCTTATCGCCCGGAAGGACTTCCGGGAAACACCTTGAATGGCTGATTTGCGATTTATTGCGCGAAGGGCCGGACGGCCTTTCGTACAACCCGCTGAGTATAACATCCCTGACACCGGGGGCCGGCGCGGTTGACCCCCTCGCGCCGGGATGACCCGACAAAACAATCGACCCCACCGTTTCGCCCATACTATAAAAATAATAGCTGCCTCCTCCTGTCCAGCGTGGGCTGCAGCCCGATTTGATTAGAAATTCATGCCCCTCCCCGTTATTTCCCCGATTTCCCCGCGTTTGCGCCAGGCCAGGCCATGAAAGTCGCAGTCATAGGCGCCGGCATCATCGGCATCACCACCGCCTGGGAACTGGCCATGGATGGCCACGAGGTGACAGTTTTTGAACGCCGCGGTGCGGCCGCCGAAGAAGGCAGTTTTGCCAACGCCGGCGTGGTTGCACCCGGCTACGTCACACCCTGGGCAGCGCCAGGCATGCCACGCAAGGTGCTCAGCCACCTGCTGAGCCGCCATGCCCCGGTCACCCTGGGCCTGCCGCTGTCCGGCAGCGAGCTGGCCTGGATGTGGAAATGGTGGCGCGCCTGCAAGCTGGACACCTACCTGGCCAACCGCGCCCGGCTGCAGCGCCTGGCGTTTTACAGCCGGGAACGCCTGCACCTGATCACCGCCGACCGGCAGCTCGAGTACGACCGCAGCCCCGGCTACCTGGTGCTGCTGCGTGCGCAAGCCGACGCCCGCATGGTGGAGCCCGGCCTGCAGGTGCTCCGCGATGCCGGTGTGAGCTTCCGCCAGATCGGCAGCGACGAGGCACGCAAGATCGAACCGGCGCTGAACCCGGACACGGGCTTGCTGGGCGCGGTGCACCTGCCAGACGATGAAGTCGCCAACTGCCGCCAGTTTGCGCTGCTGCTCAAGACGGAAGCCCAGCGTCTGG
>JAZKIE010000039.1:0-4197 GCA_040385025.1 Pseudomonadota bacterium
TCTGGGAGCCCAATGGCTGGCTGGCCCGGCTTGGCGCGCTCGATTTTGCCGGTGGATCGGTGGTGCATATCAACGCCGGCGTGGCCGGCCTGGTGTGCGCCTATGTGCTGGGACCCCGCGCCGGTTACGGCCGTGAGGCGTTCACCCCTTTCAACCTGGGGCTGACCATGGCCGGCGCGGGCATGTTGTGGGTCGGATGGTTTGGCTTCAATGCGGGCTCGGCCGTGGCCTCCGACGGTCGTGCCGGTCTGGCGATGGCGGTCACACATATCGCGGCCGCCGCCGGCGCGCTGTCCTGGATGTTTGCCGAGTGGATGGCGCGTGGTCGCCCCACGCTGCTCGGTGTGTGCTCCGGTCTGGTGGCCGGCCTGGTCGCGATCACGCCGGCTGCGGGGTTTGTCTCGCCACCCGCTGCACTGGCGATCGGCCTGATTGCCGGCGTGGCCTGTTACTGGGGCGCCACCGGGTTGAAACGTCTGCTCAATGCCGATGATTCCCTTGACGTGTTCGGCGTGCACGGTGTCGGCGGCATCGTCGGCTCTTTGCTGACCGGCGTGTTTGCCAGCAAGACCATTTCGGGGGTGGAAGGCAGCGTTCTGACCCAGGCCATCGGGGTCGGCGCCGTGCTCTGTTACAGCCTGCTCATGACGGCGGTGGTGCTCTGGATCACTTCGCTGCTTTTCAGCCTGCGCGTCAGTGAAGCCTCGGAATCGGACGGCATGGACATCTCCCAGCACGCCGAGCGGATTGCCTGATGGAAGGAGAAGCCATGTCGTCCACCGAAAAAATTGCCATTGCCGCTCATCTGCATGTGCTGCTGCGCCGCAAGACCGGGCGCGTGACGGATACCGAATGGATGGCGACCAATGCGGCGTACGCCGCCGAAATTGTGCGCTTTTCGCGCGAAAAAGCAGCCGAGGACGGGCATATCGACCTCGGGGTGTGGGCCGACAGGCTGGAAGAAATCATGGCGATGCCCGACGCCAAACACCGCGTACCGCTGGTCAAGATGATGGCCGATGCGGTCAAGGAACGCAGCGCCGTCGCCCACCCTGCAGCCGCTTTGGGCCCTGTTGCGGTGGTCGACCAGCAAAGCGCGCGCTCGGTCAATACCGAGGAAGAGGTGTACCCGGAATCCGGCTTCATCGAATCGACATTTGGTGCCATCTTCGGTGACAGTGAAACCCATCGCCAGCGTGAGCGCCGGGATCCTGACGCGCCGCGTTATGTCAAAGGCTTGCGCTGATCTTTCGCCGGCTTGTTAGCGGGCCTGCCTGCCGAGGGTGAAGAAAAAACAGGCGCCTTCTTGTGGCGCAGCTTTCGCCCAGATTTCCCCGCCGTGGCGCGTGACGATCCTGCGCGCCGTCGCCAGGCCAATGCCCGCCCCCGGAAAATCTTCCGGTGCGTGCAGACGCTGGAAAGCGCCAAACAGCTTGTCGGCATAGGCCATGTCAAAGCCTGCGCCGTTGTCCTTGACAGCAAAAACCGTGTCGCCGCCCGAACTGGTTTGAGCACCCAGCGAGATCTCGGCATGGGCCTGCCGCGAGGTGAATTTCCAGGCGTTGCCCAGCAGTATCTTCAGGAGGTGGCGCGCCAGTGCGGCGTCGGCAGATGCGAACAAGGGCGCCTGCACCTGCGTGTGGACCCGGCGCTCAGGGTCTTGTTGCCGCAGCGCTTCAATCTCTTTTTCTGCCATGGCGGCCAGGTCCAGGGGCTCGCGCCGGATATCGGTGCGTGACAGTTGCGCCAATGCCAACAGGCTGTCCGTTCGCTCATTCATCTGATTGACGCCGGCGCGGATGCGCTGGAGGTAATGTTTGCCGCGCTCGCTGATGCCAGCGCCCATCTCTTTTTCCAGCAGGCCGGCCAGCCCGTTCACAGCGATGTAGGGTTGACGCAGGTCATGCGCGAGCGACTGCGAGAAGGCTTGCAACTCCTGGTTGGCTGCAGTCAGCTCGATGGTGCGCTGCTGCACCCGGCTTTCCAGCTCCGCATTGAGCTGCATGATTTGCTGCTCGGCGAATTTGCGCTCGGTGATGTCGCGCAGGATCACGCTGACCTGGACGTCGCCATGGCTGCCGACATGTTGGGAAGAAGACACCTCCACCGGAAAACGGGTGCCGTCGCCGCGCACGCAATTGAGTTCACCGCGAAATTCGCCGGTGCGGCTTCTCTGCCGGAGCATCTCCCCCACACGCGGATCAGCGGCGTCCACCAGGCCGGCGATGCCGGCGGCCTTGATGCGGGCGTCAGTCATCCCGAACATGGCGCAAGCGGACGGGTTGGCCGCAATCACCGTGCCGTCCGCCAGCGCCTGGATAAAACCGTCGAGGCTGGTCTCGAACACCAGGCGAAAACGCTCCTCGCTGATGCGCAAGCTGTCTTCCGCAGCCAGCAAACTGCGGTAGCGGCGCGCGCGGCTTTGCGCCGCCGAGACCAGTGCGACCGGCTCCACCGGCTTGACGATGAAGTCATCCCCGCCTTGCCGGAGCGCTTGCGCCTGTTTGTCCAGGCTGGTTTCAGCCGACAGGAAAACAATCGGGATGCGCACAAAGGCCTGCTGCTGGCGAATCAGCGCAGCCAGCTCGATCCCGCTGCATTGCGGCATGTGGATGTCGCAAGTGATCAGGTCGGGCTGAAAATGGATCAAGGGCGCCATCACCTGGCTGGGGTCGGTGACGATGCAGGTTTGCATGCCGGCCGCCTCAAGCACGCCGGCATAAAAGGCGGCCAGCAGATCGTCGTCGTCGACGATCAGCACACGGTAGGGTCGCACAGGCTCCCCGGACGTGACCTGGTCCAGCAGGCCAAGCAATACGGTCACATCGAGCGGGTGCGGAAAATAACCGGCTGCGTCAGCACGCACGGCTTTCAGGCGGGCCTCGAAATCGTTGCTGCCGGCTATAAAAATCAGGGGGACCGGGTCGACGCCTTCGGGCCCGGCCTGGGTGTACAGCCTCAGTTGGGGGTCGGCGGTAAAAACCGCGTTGGCCACAATCGCAATGGGCCGGTTTTGCAGCGGGAGCTGATCCGGCTGTTCAACAATACGGCTGGCGTATCCGGCGTGATGGAGCTGATCGGCCAGCCGGCGAGCCGCTGGCAAGTCCGCTTCCACAATGCAGATCAGGCCCGCTGTCTGGGGGCGAAGCGGCGGCGCCGGCCTGCTCGGAGCCGGGGTTGCAGGCAAGGAAAGGGCTACAGAGCTGCCGCGGGCCTGGTTCACGGCGTCGTACAAAGCCTGCTCGCTGAGCTGCAGCAACTGACGTTCAGCCGCGTCCGCAGGCCTGCCGCGGGCCGAGGTCGCAGCCAGAAGGGCCTCGATGTCGGCGGCCGCTTCACTGATCGCCGGAAACCCGAAGGTGCCCCCCGAACCTGCCAGCTTGTGCGCTTCTGCCAGGGCTGAAAGTGCAGCAGCGGCATCCCCGGCGCGCAGGTACTGCTGCAATGCCGCGCCCATCTCGGCCACCTTTGCCGGCAAGCTCGCCAGGTAAAGCTCGCGCTGCGTTTGCATGTAGAGGGCGAGACGGGTTTGCGGCATCGAAAGTCCTTGGCTTGAGCGCGGAGCTTGGAGAATTATGTGCCTTGCTGAAGACGCCGCCACCGTTTCGCCTGACGCTGGCACGTATCATGATCGTTGGCCCGCAGCAGCGGGAGCGGCATCTGCCGCCAACCGGGGCATCTCATGGGCAACAACAGTGCAAAAGACGCGGGCAGGACCGGTACCGGCCTGGCCTGGGGCCCGCTGGCCATTGTGCTGTTCTGGCTGGCGGTCATGGCGGTGCTGTATGCGGTGATGAGCCAGGTGCTGAAACCGCCGCCGCTGCTGGTTTCCGCGACGGGAGAGTTGTCGATTTCCCGGGCGCGTGATGGCCATTTTTATGCGCGAGGCCAAATTCAGGGCAAACCGGTGACTTTTCTGGTGGACACCGGCGCTTCGCTGGTCGTGGTCAGCGAGGCCTTCGCCCGGGACGCTGGCCTGGCGCCCGGCGAACCGACAACTTTCCGGACGGCCAATGGCGAGCTGCGGGGGCGCATTGTTTCTGGCCTCACCGTCTCCGTCGGGCCAGCCAGTGTTTCCGGCACACGGGTGGGCGTGGGTCTGGTCGGCCCGGATGCCGACGTGGCCCTGCTGGGGCAGAGCTTTTTGTCCAAATTTGAACTGGTTCTGTCCGGGGACACGATGATTTTGCGGGCCAA
>JAZKIE010000040.1:0-3683 GCA_040385025.1 Pseudomonadota bacterium
AGGTGATGTGCGGCATGGGCCGCACCGGCACCCTGCATGCCTGCGAGCAGGAGGGCGTGTCGCCCGATTTGCTGACGGTGGCCAAGGGCCTGGGCGGCGGCTACCAGCCGATTGGCGCCGTGCTGGCACAAAAGAAAATCGTCGACGTGATGCGCGCGGGCTCGGGATTTTTCCACCACGGTCACACCTATCTGGGGCATGCCATTGCGTGCGCAGCAGCGTTGGCGGTGCAGCAGGTGTTTGAGCGCGACCAGCTGCTGGGCCAGGTGCGCGAACGTGGCGATTTTTTGCAGCGGCTGATGCACGCGAGCTGGGACAACCATCCCCATGTGGGTGACATTCGCGGGCGTGGCTTGTTCTGGGGCATCGAGCTGGTGCAGGAGCGTGCCAGCAAGAAACCTTTCGATCCGGCACGCAATCTGCATGCACGCATCAAGCAGGAGGCCATGGCACGCGGATTGATGGTTTACCCGATGGGCGGCACTGTCGATGGCCGTTATGGTGACCATGTCCTGCTGGCGCCACCCTTCATCAGCAGCGAAGCTGAACTGACGATGGTGGTGGAGCGCCTCGGTTCGGCCATCGATGCCGCGATAGCTGCGGCCTGAGAAAAATAGTTTTACAACCTGGAGAAACTGAAATGAGCAAGAAGTTTGCGTTGAATGTGCTGGGTGCTGCGAGTGCCGGCATCGCGATGGCCGCGGCCCTGATGTCTGCGCCGGCTGTTGCCCAGCAGAAGTTTGTGACCATAGGCACCGGTGGTGTGACGGGTGTGTATTACGCGGCCGGCGGCGCCATCTGCCGCCTGGTCAACAAGGACCGCGCCAAACACGGCATCCGCTGCTCGGTCGAGTCCACCGGTGGTTCGGTGTTCAACGTCAACACCATCAAGGCCGGCGAGCTTGACTTCGGTTTCACCCAGTCCGACGTTCAATTCAACGCCGTCAAGGGCGCGGGCCAGTACAAGGACGCAGGCGCTTACGGCGATCTGCGCGCGGTGTTTGCCGTGCATCCCGAGCCCTTCACCGTGGTGGCGCGCAAGGAAGCCAACATCACCAAATTCGAAGACTTCAAGGGCAAGCGTTTCAATGTCGGCAACCCCGGCTCGGGCACACGTTCGTCGATGGAAGAAATGCTGGCCGGCATGGGCTGGAAGCTGGGCGATTTTTCGCTGGCGTCCGAGCTCAAGGCCGACGAACACGGCCCGGCCTTGTGCGACGGAAAAATTGACGGCTTTTATTACGCCGTGGGGCATCCATCGGCCAACATCCAGGACCCGACGACCTCTTGCGGCGCCAAGCTGGTGTCCTTGACTGGCCCGGTGATCGACAAGCTGGTGGCCGAGAAGCCTTATTACGCCAAGGTCACCATCCCGGCCGGCCTGTACCCGAACAACCCGCAGGCGACACAGACCTACGGCGTGCTTGCCACCGTGGTGGCGTCGAGCAAAACACCGGCAGAAACGGTGTACCAGGTCACCAAGGCCTTGTTCGACAACTTCGACGAGTTCAAGAAGCTGCACCCCGCGCTGGCCAATCTGAACCCGCAAAACATGGTCAAGGATGGCCTGAGCGCGCCGCTGCATGAAGGCGCAGCCCGTTACTACAAGGAAAAAGGCTGGATCAAATAAACACCTTCCGGTGTGCGTGAACAGGGGCTGGGAGCGTCATGGTTCCCGGCCCTTTTTAATACAAGACAAAGATCCGCTCTGGAAGGCCCCTGATGGCGCAACTCGAAAAATTCTCGGCCGAAGAACTGGACCAGCTCGTCAAGGAAGCCGACCTCGGCGGGCGTGAGCCCGGCGGCAAGATTGGCACGGGCCTGGCCCTGGTGGCCGGGGCCTGGTCGCTGTTCCAGGTCTGGTATGCCTCGCCCTTGCCCTTTCTTTTCGGCTTCGGCATTCTCAACGACACCGAGGCACGCGCGGTTCATCTGGCGTTTGCGATCTTCCTGGCCTTCTGCGCGTTTCCCGCGTTCAAACATTCATCGCGCAGCGTGGTCCCCTGGTCAGACTGGCTGCTGGCGCTGGTGGGGGCTTTTTGCGGCGCCTACCTGTTCCTGTTTTACAACCAGTTGGCACTGCGTCCGGGCTCGCCGACCACGATGGACATCGTGATCGGCGTGACCGGTGTGGCCATCATGCTGGAGGCGACGCGACGCGCCATGGGTTTTGGCATGCTGGTGACCACCGGGCTGTTCATGGCCTTTGTGTTCCTTGGGCCTTACATGCCGGAGGTGATCCAGCACCGCGGCGCGTCGCTGTCGCGTTTCATCTCGCACATGTGGTTGACCACCGAGGGGGTGTATGGCGTGGCGCTGGGGGTGTCGGTGCAGTTCATCTTCCTGTTCGTGTTGTTCGGCACCTTGCTCGACATTGCCGGCGCCGGCAACTACATGCTGCAGGTCTCGCTGGCCACGCTGGGCCATTTGCGCGGCGGTCCGGCCAAGGTGGCGGTGGTGTCCTCGGCGCTCAACGGCGTGGTGTCAGGGTCGTCGGTGTCCAATGTGGTTTCGGGCGGCATCTTCACCATTCCGCTGATGAAACGAACCGGCTACTCGGGCGTCAAGGCCGGCGCCATTGAAGCGGCGGCCTCCATCAACGGCCAGATCATGCCGCCGGTGATGGGCGCGGCAGCTTTCCTGATGGTCGAGTACGTGGGCATTCCGTACTCGGAGATCATCAAACATGCGGCGCTGCCGGCCGTCATTTCCTACATGGCCTTGTTTTACATCGTGCACCTGGAGGCGCTCAAGTACGACCTGCAGCCACTGGTGCGGGACCGCCAGCCGACCTGGCGCGAAAGGGTGCTGGGCTGGGCGCTGGGCCTGTCGGGAACGCTGGTTGCCTTCGCGGCCATTTATTACGCCATCACCGGCGTGCAATACATCGCGGGCGGCGCGGCGGGCTGGGCGCTGGCCGTGCTGGCCGGTGTGGCTTATGTCGTGCTGATGGCCTACTCGTCACGTTATCCAGATCTTCCCGTCGACGACCCGCTGGTCAAGGAGCTCAAGCTGCCCTTGCCCTGGCCGACGGTGCGTGCGGGCCTGCATTTTTTCATTCCGATCGTGGTGCTGCTGTGGTGCCTGATGGCCGAAGAGCTGTCGCCGGGCTTGTCCGCCTTCTGGGCGACCGCCACCGTTATGGTGATGGTGGTGCTGCAGCCCGTCATGCTGAGCATTTTTCGGCCCGACGGCCAGGCCGAGGCCGCCCTGTCCGCGTTGAAGCGGGGCTTTGCCGATCTGTGGCGCGGCCTGGTGCTGGGCGCCCGCAACATGATAGGCATTGGCGTGGCCTGCGCCAGTGCCGGCCTGATTGTGGGTGTCATCACCCTGACCGGCATGGGCCTGATGATGACCGACTTTGTCGAACTGGTCTCGGCCGGCAACATCATCGTGATGCTGCTGCTGACGGCGGCGATTTGTCTGATCATCGGCGCCGGGGTGCCGACCACGGCCAACTACATCCTGGTGGCCACCCTGATGGCGCCGGTGATTGTCGAACTCGGTTCCCGCAGCGGGCTGGTGATTCCGCTGATCGCGGTGCACCTGTTTGTTTTTTACTTCGGCATCCTGGCCGACGTGACGCCGCCGGTGGGGCTGGCCTCTTATGCGGCGGCCGCGATTTCTGGCGATGACCCCAACAAGACCGGCCTGCAGGCCACCTGGTACAGCCTGCGCACGAC
>JAZKIE010000041.1:0-7636 GCA_040385025.1 Pseudomonadota bacterium
CGCGGCGCTTCCACGCTGAGCATGCAGCTTGCCGGGCTGCTGGACGAGGACTGGCGCGCCGCAGCCGGCGGGCGCAGCATCACGCAAAAAATCGGCCAGACGGTGTCGGCGCAATGGCTGGAGCGCAGCTGGCGCAAGGACCAGATCCTCGAGGCTTACCTCAACCTGGTGCCCTTCCGCGGCGAGATTGTTGGCATTGACGCGCTGAGCCGCACGCTGTTCGGCAAGGCTGCGCATGGGCTGGATGAACGCGAGGCGGCGATTGCGGCGGCGCTGGTGCGCGCGCCGAATGCCAAAGCGGCGCAGGTCACGCAGCGCGCCTGCGGCGTATTGAGAGCCGTGCAATTGCCTGCGAAAGCCGACTGTGAAGGCCTGGACCTGTTTGCGAGCGCAGCGCTTCAGCGCCGGGCATTTGACGCGAGCGAAGGTGTTGCGCCGCACCTGGCGCGGCAACTGATTCGCCAGACACCCACCGATGGCAAGCCCCTGCCCAGCGCTGTGGCATCCACCCTGCGCGCGCCCTTGCAGCGCTTTGCGGTTGCGAGCCTGAGCCAGCAACTGCGTGAGCTGCGCGGCCGCCATGTGGAAGACGGCGCCATTGTTGTGCTCGACAACGCAACAGGCGAGGTGCTGGCCTGGGTCGGCTCCTCCGGCCCACTGAGCGCCGCCGCCGAGGTCGATGGTGTGCTGGCGCTGCGCCAGCCCGGCTCCACCCTCAAGCCGTTTTTGTACGCGCAGGCGATTGCCGAGCAACGCATCACCGCGGCTTCGCTGATCGAAGACTCCTCATCACAAATCCAGACCGCGGGCGGCCTCTACATTCCGCAGAACTACGACCGCCAGTTCAAGGGCCTGGTCTCGGCGCGCACCGCGCTGGGCGCATCGCTCAATGTGCCCGCGGTGCGCACGCTGGTGATGGTTTCGCCGGAGGCTTTCCACAAACAACTGCGCGCCGCAGGCCTGCCTTTGAGGGAAAGCGGCGACTACTACGGCTACAGCCTGGCGCTGGGCAGCAGCGAGGTGTCCTTGCTGTCGCTGACCAATGCCTACCGCACGCTGGCCAACGGCGGGCGTTTCAGCCCCCCGACCCTTGCCCCGGTGCGCAAGACAGAGTTCAAGCCGGCCATCGACCCGCGCGCGGCTTTTATCGTCAGCGACATCCTGGCCGACCCGCTGGCACGCGCCCGCAGCTTCGGCACCGACAGCGTGCTCGGCACGCGTTTCTGGACCGCCGTCAAAACCGGCACCAGCAAGGACATGCGCGACAACTGGGCTGTCGGCTACTCGCAGCGCTACACGGTGGGCGTGTGGGTCGGCAACGCCAGCGGCGCGCCCATGCAGGATGTCAGCGGCACCAGCGGCGCGGCGCCGGTGTGGGCTGGGCTGATGCGGCACCTGCACCGCAGCGAAAGCAGCCGCGCGCCCGCGCCGCCCGCCGGTGTGGTGCAAGGCCCTGTCGCTTTTGCCAAACCCGGCAGCCCGCCGCTCGAAGCGGCGCGCAGCGAGTGGTTCATCCGGGGCACAGAACAGGTGCTATTTGCTATCGATTCAGGAGCTGTTGGCGTAATTCCAGCAAGGGCTGGAGGCCAAAATGGCTTGAAGCCCGCGATGCAGGCCCAGGACGCGCCGCCACGCATTACCGCACCCGCCTCCGGCACCATCCTGGCGCTGGACCCGGACATCCCGCCCGCCCACCAGCGCGTGAACTTCAGCGCCGAGGGCCGCGGGCTGCGCTGGCGCATGGACGGCAAGGTATTCGCCCAGGGCAACAGCGCGCAGTGGCTGCCCTGGCCGGGCCGGCATCTGGTGCAGCTGGTCAACAGCAGCGGCGAGGTGCTTGACGAAATCCGGCTGGAAGTCCGCGGCGCCGGGGTGCGCGAAGCCAGGCTTGCCAGCGGCACATCAAAATAATTTCATCCCGGCGCAGGCGTAATTCACGCCAAAAGGCGGGCAGCCCGCTACCATCGCCTCTCCAAGGAGACAAGTCCATGCCCGTGATTACCACCATCGAAGACCTGCGCGTCCTCGCCAAAAAGCGCGTGCCGCGCATGTTTTACGACTATGCGGACTCGGGCTCATGGACGGAAAGCACCTACCGCGCCAATTCAGATGATTTCCAGAAAATCAAGCTGCGCCAGCGCGTCGCAGTCAACATGGAAAACCGCAGCACCGCCACGCAGATGATTGGCCAGAAGGTGGCCATGCCGGTGGCGATTGCGCCCACCGGGCTGACGGGCATGCAACATGCCGACGGCGAAATCCTGGGCGCACGCGCGGCCAAAAAATTCGGCATCCCGTTCACGCTGTCAACCATGAGCATCTGCTCGATCGAAGACATCGCGCAGGCCACCGACCGGCATCCCTTCTGGTTCCAGCTCTATGTGATGAAGGACCGCGGCTTCATCGAGCGCCTGATTGACCGCGCCAAGGCCGCCAACTGCTCGGCGCTGGTGCTCACACTGGACCTGCAAATCCTCGGCCAGCGCCACAAGGACCTCAAGAACGGCCTGTCGGCGCCGCCCAAACTCACCGTCGCCAACATCCTCAACCTGATGACCAAGCCGCGCTGGTGCCTGGGCATGGCCGGCACCTCGCGCCGGCAGTTCGGCAACATCGTCGGCCATGTGCAAGGTGTGGACAACATGGGATCACTCTCGGAATGGACCGCCAAGCAGTTCGACCCCGGCCTGAACTGGGGCGACGTCGAGTGGATCAAGAAGCGCTGGGGCGGCAAGCTGATCCTCAAGGGCATCCAGGACATCGAAGACGCGAGGCTGGGAGTCGATTCGGGTGCCGACGCGCTGATCGTCTCCAACCACGGTGGCCGCCAGCTCGATGGCGCCGAGTCGTCCATACGCGCGCTGCCGGCCATTGTTGATGCTGTCGGCAGCCGGATCGAGGTGCACATGGACGGCGGCATCCGCAGCGGCCAGGACGTGCTCAAGGCGCGCGCGCTGGGCGCCAAAGGCACTTACATCGGCCGCTCTTTCCTCTACGGCCTGGGCGCCATGGGTGAAGAAGGCGTGACCAAGGCGCTGCAAATCATCCACCGTGAACTGGATTTGACGATGGCTTTTTGTGGCCACACCAACATCGAGACGGTGGACAAAGGCATCTTGCTGCCGGGCACGTTCCCGACCTGAGTTCGCTGCATTCCGGACCCCGGCGATCACGCTATGCTTGCCGGGTGAGCGCCCCTCCTCCTCCCAGCCAGATCAAGATTCGCCGAATTGCCCACCTCGACATGGACGCATTTTTTGCGTCCATCGAGTTGCTGCGTTACCCGCAGCTCAAGGGCCTGCCGGTGGTCATAGGCGGGGGGCGCCGCAAGGTCGACGAGGCGATTCGCGCCGACCCGGAGCGGGCACTGCGCTTCATCCCGGTGGATGAGTTCCCCTTGCTCAAGGACTATGTGGGCCGCGGCGTCATCACCACCGCCACTTACGCTGCGCGCCAGTTCGGTATCGGTTCGGCCATGGGCATGATGAAAGCTGCGAAGTTGTGCCCGCAGGCCATCGTGCTGCCGGTGGACTTTGACGAGGTGCGCAAATACTCGCGCCTGTTCAAAAGCACCATCATGGAAATCGCGCCGCAGATGCAGGACCGCGGCGTGGACGAGGTCTACATCGACTTCACCGATGTGCCGGGCGGCCAGCGCGAGGGCGGGCGTGTGCTGGCGCGGCTGATCCAGAAGGCGATTTTCGAGGCCACCGGCCTGACCTGCTCCATCGGCGTCGCGCCGAACCGGCTGCTGGCCAAGATGGCCAGCGAGTTCAACAAGCCCAATGGCATCTCGATTGTTCACGAGGCCGACCTGCAGGACAAAATCTGGCCGCTCAACGTGCGCAAGGTCAACGGCATCGGCCCCAAGGCCGGCGAGAAACTGGCGAAGCTGCACATCCACACCATCGGTGAGCTGGCGGCGCAGGACGTGGGCTGGCTGGTCGACAACTTCGGCAAGGCCAGCGGCGCCTGGATGCACGCCGTGGCCTGGGGCCGCGATGACAGCCCGGTGGTGACCGAGAGCGAGCCGGTCAGCATGAGCCGCGAGACCACCTTCGAGCGCGACCTGCATGCGGTGCGCGACAAGGCGGCGCTGGGTGCGATCTTCACCGACCTGTGCACGCGCCTGGCCGACGATTTGCAGCGCAAGGGCTACGTCGCCAAAACCATAGGCATCAAGCTGCGTTATGACGACTTCAAAATCGCCACGCGCGACCAAACAGCGGAGATTTATACCGCCGACGCCAAAACCATCCGCAAAATTGCCGGCCTGTGCCTGAAGCGGGTGCCTTTGAGCCAGCGCTTGCGCCTGCTGGGCGTGCGGGCGGCCACACTGGTGAAAGCCGGCGAAGCCCCGGTTGATGAAGCAAATCGGCCTCCAGCCCTTACGGAACAAGCGCAACCAGCTACCAAATTTATAGCAAATGACCAGCTTTTCTGAAACCGGCCGAAAGACAGGCTGACAGCCGCTTTTATTTGAGCGTCGCCAGGTAGGCAATCAGGTCGGCCCGCTCCTGCGCATCGTCCACCTGGAAACCCATGCGCTGGCCGGCCACCAGCTGTTCCGGGTCTTCCAGCCAGGCATTCAATGTTTGCGGGGTCCAGCGCAGGCGCGACTGGGCCAGTTCATCGGAATATTTGTAACCCTTGAGGCTGCCCACCCGGCGGCCCAACACGCCCCGGTGCGCAGGTCCGATTTTGTTGCTGTCCACCGCATGGCAGGCGGTGCAGCGGGCCTGGTAGAGCGCAACGCCGCGCTGCACATCGCCGGGCGGCGGGCTGCGCCACTCTCTCGCGCCTGTGTTCTGGGCCAGGGCCAACCCGCCGCTCATAAGGCTGACCAGGACCAGCCCCCAGGAAGCAGCCTGGAAGGCCCGCCGGGGCCGGACGCTTGTAGCGGGATCGAGATGCATGAAAAGGGGTGCTCCTGAAAAACGGCGTCACCAACGATGTGTACCCGGCCATACAGCCTTTACGCGACATCTCCCGCCATGGATTCGCCACTCACCAATGTAGTGCGGAAATGAGACACCCAAAAAAAGAAAGATCCGTAGCTTGAATCCAGACCATCATGAACATCGTATCAAGTGGGTACATCTGATTACATTTTCGCCCTTTAACGATTTTTTTTACCTAAAAAGCGTCCCATGAAACTCAAATTTGCCCCTCACGTTATCGCCGCCTGCACCGCCGTGATCTGCGCCGGCGCCAGTCTGTCTGCCCACGCCGAAACCGGCAAATTGCTGCTCACCGGCGGCGTCAGCAGCATTGACGGTGCAGCCGGCGGCGGCCTGACCCCCTGGGCGGTGATAGGCAGCAATGCCACCGAGGGCGAAATCGGCGGCACCGCCTTCGTCACCACCGCCCGCACCAAGGACTACGGCCTGAACGTCGTCGGCGCCTCCGTCGGCATCCATGACCGTTATGAGTTGTCGATTGCCCAGCAGGACTTCAAGACCGGCGTCACCGGCACCGCGCTGGGCTTGCCGGGCCTGAACCTGAAACAAACCATTGTGGGCGCCAAGGTGCGCGTCGCCGGCGACGCCATCCTCGACAGCGACTCGCTGATGCCGCAAGTGGCGGTCGGTGTCGAGTTCAAGAGGCTGGGCTCCACCGGCCTGGACGGCACGCTGCGTGCGCTGGGCGCCAAGCGCGATGGTGTGGACCTGTATGTCAGCGCCACCAAGCTGTTCCTGGGTCAAAGCCTGCTGGTCAACGGCACCTTGCGTGCAACCAAGGCCAACCAGAACGGCCTGCTCGGTTTCGGCGCCACGCTGGGCGGCGGCGGCAACAACAGCTACAGCCTGCAGCCCGAATTCTCGATTGCCTACCTGATCAGCAAAAACGTGGCGATAGGCGCCGAATACCGCTTCATGCGCAACAAGCTGGAAACCGCCGGCCGCACTGCCGGCCTGGGCAACGGCCTGCGCTCGGAAGACTGGAAAGACATCTTCATCGCCTGGGCGCCGAACAAGAACGTTTCGGTCACGCTGGCTTATGTGGACCTGGGCGTGATCGTGCCGGCCACCACTGCCAACCGCAAGCAAACCGGCTACTACCTGTCGGCCCAGGTCGCCTTCTAAGCGTCTGCCCACTCACGCTTTATAAAAAAACTTCAAGGAACTGTCATGAAAAAAACCCTTCTCTCTCTCGTGCTGGCCGCTTCCGGCCTGCTGATGGCCGGCGCCTCGTTCGCGCAAACTGCCTCCAACGACCAGCTCTACAAGGCCTTTGGCGAGAAAGCCGGCCTGGTGTCGCTGATGGATGACTTCATGGTGCGGCTGCTGGCCGATCCGCGCACCGGCCCACACTTCAAACCCTCCAACCAGCAGCGCGTCAAAGAGCAATTGGTGGACCAGCTGTGTTCGCTGTCGGGCGGCCCCTGCGTCTACAAAGGCGCTGACATGAAAAGCGCGCATGCCAACCTCGACATCAAAAAGTCGGACTTCAACGCGCTGGTCGAGGTGCTGCAGCAAAGCATGGACGCCAAAGGCATCCCTTTCCGCACACAAAACCAGATGCTGGCATTGCTGGCGCCGATGCACCGCGATACCATCACGGTTCGCTAACCCCTCGCACAACCGATTGGCCTCACCATGAAAAAAACCATCTTCTCCCTGGCCCTGGCCGCCCTGACCGGCTGGGCCAGCGCCGGCAACCTGCAGGTACTGGTGCTGGACAAGGAGGGCAAGCCGGTGCAGGACGCGGTGGTGGTGGTCACGCCCGTCAACAAGGGCACGCCGAAAACCGCGCTGCCGATGCAGGTGACCATCACCCAGGAAAAAATGCGCTTCATGCCGGCGATCAGCGTCGTTGCGGTGGGGACCAAAGCCCTGTTTGTCAACAACGACCCCTGGGAGCACCATGTGCGCGCCTCGGCTGCCGGTTTCGCGCAGTTCAACAGCAGCGGCGGGTTTGAATTGCGCCTGGACGGCAAGCCCGAGGGCAAACCAGGCAAAACAGCCGAGGCCGTGTTTGAAAAAGCCGGCGCCGTGCTGCTGGGCTGCCACATCCACGGCTCCATGCGTGGCCATGTGTATGTCAGCGATTCGCCCTGGACGCTGCTGACGGGTGCCGATGGCATCGCCAATGTCGAGCAAATTCCCGACGGCGGCGCCCAGATCAAGGTCTGGCATGCGGACCAGTTGCTCGACATTGCACCCCAGCAGACCACGGTCAGCGCTGCGCCCGGCAAGGCCACGATGCAGCTCACCGTGGTGCCGCGCCGGCGCCGGGTTTAACGCAGCTCGCCGCTCTCCGCTGCGGGCCCGCGCAATCGTTCTGCGCGGGAGGAACTCCCTATACTCAGCCGCATGAAAGCCGACCCCCATGCCGACACCCGCAGCCTGCAGGCGCTGATCGAGGGCGCGGCGCGGGGTGACCATGCCGCGTTCGCCGAGGTGTATGCGCGCACCCACACGCATCTGTTTGGTGTTGCCGTTCGTATATTGGGTCAAGGACAGGCGGCCGAAGATGTGCTGCAAGAGGCGTATGTGAGTATCTGGAAAAGTGCCGGCGGCTACCGCAGCGAAGTAGGCGGGCAAACCATCCAACCCATGACATGGCTGATCGCCATCGTCCGCAACAAGGCGCTGGACGCCTTGCGCGCCCGCACGCGCCGCCGCGAAAGCGA
>JAZKIE010000042.1:0-2880 GCA_040385025.1 Pseudomonadota bacterium
AAGGCCTGGCTGGTCAGGTCGTACCAGCTCTTGCCGGTGTCCGCATCCTTGAAGTTGCGCAGTTCCTCGATGAAGATGGCGTCGGCGCGGCGCAGCAGGTCGGCATATTCCTTTTTGACTTCGCCGAGGATGCGCACACCCAGGCCGGGGCCGGGAAAAGGATGACGGTAGACCATGTCATGCGGCAAGCCCAGCGCCACGCCGAGTTCGCGCACCTCGTCCTTGAACAGTTCGCGCAGCGGTTCCAGCAGCTTCAGGCCGAGTTGCTCGGGCAGGCCGCCGACGTTGTGGTGGCTCTTGATGACCACCGCCTTTTTGCTCTTGGCGCCGCCGGACTCGATCACGTCGGGATAAATCGTGCCCTGGGCCAGCCACTTGGCCCCTTTCACGTCGGCGCCGCCGGCCTTGAGGCTGGCGGCCTCGGCCTTGAACACCTCGACAAATTCGCGGCCAATGATCTTGCGCTTGGCTTCGGGTTCGTTGACCCCGGCCAGATGGCCAAGAAACTGCGCGGCGGCATCAACCCGGATGACCTTGGCGTGCAGCTTGCCGACAAACATGTCCATCACCATGTCGCCCTCGTTCAGGCGCAGCAGGCCGTGGTCGACAAATACGCAGGTGAGCTGGTCGCCGATGGCGCGGTGGATCAGCGCCGCAGCGACCGACGAATCCACACCGCCGGACAAGCCGAGAATGACCTCCTCGTCACCCACCTGCTGGCGGATTTTCTCGACGGCTTCGCTGATGTAGTCACCCATGATCCAGTCCGGACGGGTGGCACAGATGTCCAGCACAAAACGCTTGAGGATGGCATTGCCCTGCTTGGTGTGTGTGACTTCAGGGTGGAATTGCACCGCATAAAAACGGCGCGCCTCATCGGCCATGCCGGCAATCGGGCAGGACTCGGTCGAAGCCATGAGTTTGAAGCCGGGCGGCATCTCGGTGACCTTGTCGCCGTGGCTCATCCAGACGTCAAGCATGCCCTGCCCTTCCGGCGTGGTGTAGTCGGCGATGTCCTTGAGCAGTTCCGTGTGGCCGCGGGCACGCACGTCGGCGGAGCCGAATTCGCGCTTGTGGCCGCTTTCGACCTTGCCGCCCAACTGGTGCGCCATGGTCTGCATGCCGTAGCAGATGCCGAGCACCGGGATGCCGAGCTCGAAGACGGCGGCAGGCGCCTTGTCGGTGCTGTCTTCGTAGACGCTGGCGTGGCTGCCCGACAGGATCACGCCTTTCAGGTTGCCGTCCTTGGCGTACTCGCGCACCCAGTCGTCGGTCACGTCACAGGGATGGACTTCGCAAAACACATGGGCGTCACGCACGCGGCGTGCGATGAGCTGCGTGACCTGGGAGCCGAAATCGAGGATGAGGATTTTCTGGTGCTGCATGAGGGGTCTTCAAAGCAAAAAAAGAAAAGGCGTCTGTGAAGACGCCCTGCCCGGCTGGATCAGAATCAGTCCGCGCGGTAGTTGGGAGCCTCTTTGGTGATCTGCACATCGTGCACATGGCTCTCGCGGATGCCGGCCGTGGTGATCTCGACAAACTCGGCCTGATTGCGCATGTCCTCGATGGTGGCGCAGCCGCAGTAGCCCATGCTGGCGCGCAGGCCGCCGGCCATCTGGTAAATGATGGCGACCATGGAACCCTTGTAGGGCACACGGCCTTCAATGCCTTCGGGCACCAGCTTGTCGGCATTCGGGTTGCCGGTGCTGCTTTCCTGAAAGTAGCGGTCGGCGCTGCCCTGCTGCATCGCACCTATGCTGCCCATGCCGCGGTAGCTCTTGTAGCTGCGGCCCTGGAACAAAATCACTTCACCGGGCGCTTCCTCGGTGCCGGCAAACATGCCGCCCATCATCACGGTACCGGCGCCCGCAGCAATCGCCTTGGCGATGTCGCCGCTGTAGCGAATGCCGCCGTCGGCAATCAGCGGCACGCCGCTGCCATGCAGCGCGGTCGCCACATTGTCGATGGCCATGATCTGCGGCACACCGACACCGGCGACGATGCGCGTGGTGCAGATGCTGCCGGGGCCGATACCGACCTTGACGGCATCGGCACCAGCCTCAACCAGCGCCAGCGCAGCCGCGCCGGTGGCGATGTTGCCACCAATCACGTCGATCTGTGGATAGTTCTGCTTGACCCAGCGCACGCGGTCGATCACGCCCTTGCTGTGGCCGTGCGCGGTATCAACAACGATGGCATCGACACCGGCTTTCACCAGCGCTTCGACACGCTCTTCCGTACCCTCGCCCACCCCGACGGCCGCACCCACGCGCAACTGGCCGTGCGAGTCACGCGCGGCGTTCGGAAAGGTGGTTTGTTTGGTGATGTCCTTGACGGTGATCAGGCCCTTGAGCTCAAAGTTGTCGTTGACCAGCAACACACGCTCAAGGCGGTGTTTGTTCAGCAGCGCCTTGGCATCGGCCAGCGAAGCGGTCTCGGAAATGGTGATCAGGCGCTCGCGCGGCGTCATGATGGTGCTGACCGGCACATCCATGCGCGATTCGAACCGCATGTCGCGGCCGGTCACGATGCCAACCACGCGGCCACCGTCGATCACAGGAAAGCCGGAAATGCCGAGTTGCTCGCTCATGGCCATGACCTGGCGCACGGTGTGGGTCGGGGTGATGACCACCGGATCGCGCAACACGCCGCTTTCGTAACGCTTGACCTTGGCCACTTCGGCGGCCTGCTGCTGGGGAGTCAGGTTTTTGTGGACGATGCCAATGCCGCCCTCCTGGGCAATGGCAATGGCCAACCGGGCTTCGGTGACCGTGTCCATCGCGGCCGACACCAGCGGCAGGTTCAGGCGGATATTTCGGGAAAATTGGGTGGAAAGCGAGGTGTCCTTGGGCAGGACCTGGGAGAACGCTGGCACCAACA
>JAZKIE010000043.1:0-2197 GCA_040385025.1 Pseudomonadota bacterium
TGGAAAGTATACCCCTGTGTTGACGCTAGCCCCGGAGCGCTCACTGTCAGCTTCCGCGACCTTGCAGGGCGCAGCCCCTGCTTGCAAGAAGACCCGTGATCAAACCTTGATCAGCAGGGCCGCCAGCCCCAGGCCGGCAAAAATCAGCGCCGACACGATGTGCACCACGCGCAAGGGCACGAGGCGTGTGACACGTTCGCCAAGCCAGATCACGGGCGCGTTCGCCAGCATCATGCCCAGCGTGGTTCCTGCCACGACCGCGACCATGGCGTCGTAACGCGCTGCCAGCATGACGGTGGCGATTTGCGTCTTGTCGCCCATCTCGGCCAGAAAAAACACCAGCACGGTGGTCGCAAAAACGCCAAAACGTGGCGCCGTCTCCTCGCCGCCGCCGTCCAGCTTGTCGGGAATCAGCATCCACAGCGCCATCGCCAGAAAGGACGCGCCGAGGAGGTAGCGCAGCATCTGCGGGCCGACCAGGGTGGTGAGCCAGGCGCCCAGGGCGCCGGCCAGCGCATGGTTGGCAAGGGTGGCCACAAAAATGCCGGCGACGATGGGCCAGGGCTTGCGAAAGCGGGCCGCAAGGACGAGGGCAAGAAGTTGCGTCTTGTCGCCCATTTCGGCGAGGGCGACGATGCCCGTGGAGACGAGGAAGGCTTCCATGAAATGAGACTCCGGCCGAAAACCAATTGACTGCACGGCATCCCCGGCCTGAAGCAGGAGCTGTGCAGTCAAAGGTCTCGCGGGGTCCGATGGACTGCTGGCGCCATGTCCTTGACGGACAAGTCTGTTGACGCAAGCCCCTTTCAGGATTGAAAGGGTGGCTACTCCCCAATGACAGGCCTGAATTCTAACGCAGGGCCATTTGACCCCTTTGCCAGCGCCATCCATATTGGTGCGCACCCATCTGGCGCAGTTATTGCTTGGTTTTGGTGCTTTATAGTTTTTCAGTTCTGTTTGGCACTAAAACAGCACAAACCATTCACGAGGGTCTTTATGGACGCACTAAAACAGGGCTCAGATGCCTTGTTCATCCTGTTGGGCGGCATCATGGTCTTGGCCATGCATGCCGGTTTTGCATTTCTGGAGCTGGGCACGGTTCGCAAGAAGAACCAGGTCAACGCGCTGGTGAAGATCCTGGTGGATTTTTCGGTGTCGACGGTGGTGTATTTCGTCGTCGGTTACGGCGTGGCCTATGGCACCAGCTTTTTTGTCGGGGCCGAACAACTGGCGGCCAAAAACGGCTACGAACTGGTCAAGTTCTTCTTTCTGCTGACTTTTGCGGCGGCCATTCCAGCCATCATTTCAGGCGGCATTGCCGAGCGGGCGCGTTTTTACCCGCAGTTGCTGGCCACCGCCGTGATCGTCGGTCTGGTCTACCCGCTGTTTGAAGGCGTGGTGTGGAACCAGCGTTTTGGCGTGCAGGCCTGGATCAAGGACTTCACCGGCGCCGAGTTTCATGACTTTGCCGGCTCCATCGTGGTCCATGCGATCGGCGGCTGGCTCGCCTTGCCGGCAGTGATTTTGCTGGGTGCGCGCAGCAACCGCTACCGCAAGGACGGCGGCATCTCGGCGCACCCGCCTTCCAGCATTCCCTTCCTGGCGCTGGGCGCCTGGATTTTGACCGTGGGCTGGTTTGGCTTCAATGTCATGAGCGCACAGACCCTCGACAAAATCTCCGGGCTGGTGGCAGTGAACTCGCTGATGGCCATGGTCGGCGGCACACTGGCGGCGCTGGCCTTGGGCAAGAATGACCCCGGCTTTGTGCATAACGGCCCGCTGGCCGGGCTGGTCGCCGTGTGTGCGGGTTCTGACCTGATGCACCCGCTGGGCGCGCTGGTCACCGGCGGCGTGGCCGGTGCGGTGTTTGTACTGATGTTCACCTTGACGCAAAACCGCTGGAAGATCGACGACGTGCTTGGCGTCTGGCCCTTGCACGGCCTGTGCGGCGCCTGGGGCGGCATCGCCTGCGGCATCTTCGGCAGCAAGGCGCTGGGCGGTCTGGGCGGGGTCACCCTGGGCGCGCAACTGATAGGCACGGCCATGGGCATTGGCTGGGCCTTGCTGGCAGGTATTGCCGTGTATGGAATCATCAAAACCACCATGGGATTGCGCATGACCCAGGAAGAAGAATACGAAGGCGCCGACCTGTCGATTCACCGCATCGGCTCGACGCCGGACCGCGAAGTCAACTGGT
>JAZKIE010000044.1:0-5632 GCA_040385025.1 Pseudomonadota bacterium
TTTTGGTCCAGTAGTCCTTGGCCGCAATCGGCCGCGTGATGCTGCGCAGCTCGCTGGGCAGGGCGGCCCACATCAGCACCAGGTCGGCGTGGCTCTGGTGGTTGGCGAAATAAATGCGCTGCTCGGCCTTGGGCGGGCAGCCCTGCCAGCGCGCCTGCGCGCCGGTCAGCGCGCGGATCAGGCCGAGCAGGAACAGGCTCATCAGTTTGGCGGGTATGTTCATGGAACCTCCACGCCGCCCATGCGCGCTGCGATGGTGGAGGCGCGCGAAGCCAGGTAGCCCGAACCGGGCCGGGTTTCAAAATACTTGGGCCGCGGCAACATCACCGCCAGCCGCGCCGCTTCGTAGGCGCTCAGTTTTGAGGCCGGTTTGCGGAAGTAATGCTGCGCTGCGGCTTCGGCGCCAAACACGCCTTCGCCCCATTCGACGTTGTTGAGGTAAATCTCCAGGATGCGCTGCTTGCTCAGCAGGGCTTCCAGCATCAGCGTGAGCACCAGCTCCTGGCCCTTGCGCATCAGTGTGCGTTCGCCCGACAGGAAAAGGTTTTTGGCGAGCTGCTGCGTGATGGTGGAGCCGCCGACAATTTTGGGTGGTTTGGCGGCGCTGCCGCTGCCAGCCGGCGCCGCCTTGCTGCCGAGCCGGCTGGCGGCTTTGGCGGCGCGCTGTTCGGCCTGGGTGTTTTTCTCCCAGGCTTTTTCCAGCGCTTCCAGGTCCACACCTTCATGTTCGAGAAAGGTGGCGTCCTCGGACACGATCACCGCGCGTTTGAGGTTGCTGGACAGCTCCGCATACGGCACCCACTGCTGGCGCCATTTGAGGCTGCCTTGTTCGGTGGCCAGCCGGTAAATCTCCGAGCGCTGGAAGGCCGTGGACTGCGGGTCCAGCACAGCCATCAGCGCGATGCGGCCGACAAAATAAAGCTGCACGGCCAGGCCGGCGATCAGCACCAGCAGCACCCAGCGCAGCAGCGCCTTCATGCCAGCGCCTTGCGCATTTCCTGCAGCACCTGGGCCGAGGGCGGCCGCACGCCGCGCCAGAAGGCAAAGGATTCTGCGGCCTGCTCGACCAGCATGCCCAGGCCATCGCGCGGCAGCGCGCCGTGGGCCCGTGCCCAGTCGGCAAACCCCTGGGCTGCCGTGCCGTACATCATGTCGTAGGCCAGCGCGCCGGGCTTGAGGACACGTGGATCCACCGGCGCGGCGCTGCCGCCCAGGCTGCTGGCGGTGGCGTTCACGATCACATCAAAATTGGCCTCCAGCCCTTGCTGCTCTTGCGCGAGCAGCTCTGTTTTTTGTAGCAAATCGCGCAGCGACGGATGACCGGCATGGCGCGCCACCAGGTCCAGCGCCCTGGCATGGGTGCGGTTGGTGACCACCAGCCGGCGCGGTCCGGCCGCCAGCAGCGGGCCCAGCACGCCGGCTGCCGCACCGCCCGCGCCCAGCAGCAGGATGTCGCGTCCGGCCAGCTCGACGCCGGCGTTGATCTGGATGTCCTGGACCAGACCGATGCCGTCGGTGTTGTCGGCTGCTATCTGCCCGCCCTCACCAAACTTCAGCGTGTTGGCGGCCTGCGCCAGCGTCGCACGTTCACTGGCGCTGCCAGCCAGGCGGAAAGCCTCGAACTTGAAGGGCACGGTGACATTGCAGCCACGGCCACCCTCAGCCATCCACTGGCGCAGCGTGTGGGTGAACCCGTCAAGCGGCGCGAGCAACTTGCTGTAGCCCATGGCCTGGCCGGTCAGTTCTGCAAACCGTGCGTGGATGGCCGGCGACTTGCTGTGTGCAACCGGGTTGCCGAGAACGCAGTAGTGATCCATGGTCTAAGGCCTGTTCCTAGCGCTCGAGTTGTTTGGTTTCAAGCGTTTCGTCGCGCGTGAACTTGAAGCGCGAGACCACCACGATCTGGTCGGCCTTGCGGCGCATGGCCTCGCTGAAGGCGCCGAAAGGACCGGTGCTGCGCGCGATGCTCTGGGCGCGCCGGTCCAGCGTCAGGCTGCCCGAGGTTTCGGCCACCTCGGTGGACAGGACGCGGCCATCAAAATTGATGGTCAGCACCATGGTCAGCTCGCCGTACAGCTTCTTGCCTGCCGCTTCCGGAAAATTGACCGTGCCTTTTTCCTCGATTTTGCGGCGCATCGTGTCGTAATACACCGCGTACACCTCTTCACGCGTGGCCGGGCTGATGTAGCGCTTTTTGGGCCGCGCATTTTCTTCGTTGATGCGCCGCTCGATCTCGGCCAGGATCTTGATCAGCTGCTTGCGTTTTTCCTCGCGCTCGGCCTGCGCCGCATCCCGCGCCGTCACCTTGGGGTCGGGCGGCGGCATTGACGCGAGTTGCTTTTTGATTTGTGCCAGCAGCAGGGTTTGCTGCTCCTGCATCGCGTCAACCTTGCGCTGTGCGTCTTCGCTGGCGTCGCCAAGCTCGGTCAGCGCCGAGGGCGGCAGCGGGCTGGTGGCCCGGCCCTTGTCGGTGTCGCCGCCACCGGCCAGCGAGGCCTGCGCGATGGCCTTGGCCACGTCCGGCCGTTCCTTTGATTTGGCGTTGACCAGGATCACCTCCAGTGGCGTGTCCTGAAACACCCGGTTGAACCGCTCCGGATCGACAAAACGCACGGTCAGCAGCACCGCATGCAGGGCGACTGAAAAGCCCAGGGCGATGTGCAGGGTGCTGGGTGACTTCACAGGACAGGATTATCGCGGCTAAGCAGCACCAACAACAGGGCCTTGATCGGCCGGCGCTTCGTTCAGATCGACGGCAATCGAGATCGGACCGGCGGCGATCTCCGATTCGTTGTCTTCCTCGTCCACTTGTTCGGCGGCGGTTTCGTCCACCACCACGTCCAGGCGCTCGATCACCGTGCCACTGACATCCAGCGTGATCTCGTCGATCTCGCCCAGACGGATGCGCAGCTTCGCGCCGCGCGGCAGGCCCTGCGCGCCCAGGGCCGGCAGCACCAGCGGCAGGTCGTCGGCGCGCACCAGGTTGTCCTTGAAGGCGGTGGCGGTCAGCTCGGTGATGCTGTTTTGCTGCAGGTACTTGAGCGTCCAGTAACGCTCGATGCCGGCCTGAAAACCGTTGTAAGCGCTGTAGGCACCGTCGAAACCCGAGATGATGGAAAACAATTCCGCATCCTTGGGCTTGAAGGGTGCGGCCAGCGCAGCGGTGCGGCCATGCGTGACGCAGGCAATGATCTGCCACTGATTCACCAGGTCGGTATAGCGGCGCAGCGGCGAGGTGGCCCAGGCATAACTCTTGACGCCAATGCCGGCATGCGGCAGCGCCTTGGTGCCCATGCGCACCTTGACGCCGGGCGCCAGGCTGGCCTGGCTGCGGTAGATGCCGGGCACGCCGTGTTCGGCCAGCCATTCGCCCCAGCTGCTGTTGGCCAGGATCATGGCCTCGGCGACGATCAAATCCAGCGGCGCGCCGCGTTTGCGGATGCTGATGCTGACTTTTTCGTTGCCCTCGGGCTCCTGGCCCGACGGGTTGTCCAGGCTGAAGTTGTAGTCGGGGCGGTTGAAATTTTCCGGCTTGCCGCGCACCACTTCGCGCTGGGCTTTCAGCTGCCGCGCCAGGCGGTGCAAAAAGGTCAGCTCGACGCCCCAGGGCACGTCCGCCGCCGGCGTGCCGCTTGCCGACGCTGCTTCGAAAAATTCCTCATTGAAGACAGCGTCGAGTTTGTCGTGGCGCAGGTTGGCGGCAATCGGCACCTGCTCCAGCCGCGTCGCGGTGCCGGTGATGGTCAGGGTGGCCTCGTCCAGCGTGACGTAGAGTGACAGGGCCGGGCAGTTGCGCCCTTCCTGCAGCGTATAACTTTGCACCACTTCGTCGGGCAGCATGGTCAGTTTGTAGCCCGGCATGTAGACGGTGGACAGGCGGGCGCGGCCCAGCAGATCGATGGCGCTGCCCGGCAACACCGCCAGGCCGGGCGCGGCGATGTGGATGCCCAGTGTGATGGTGCCGCTGCCCAGGCCCTGCACCGACAGCGCATCGTCGATCTCGGTGGTGCTGGAGTCGTCGATGGAAAAGGCCTGTACGGCGGCCAGCGGCAACTCGTTCTTGACGGGCGGCGCCTGCACGGCGGGGAAGGCCGTGCCTTTCGGGAAGTTCTCGAACAGGAAACGTTTCCAGTGGAACTGGTAGGGCGAGGCGATGGCGCCGGCCTGTTGCAGCAAATCAAGCGGCGCCTTGTGCGCGGCGCGCGAGGCCTCGACCACGGCCTTGTATTCCGGGCTGTTCTTGTCGGGCTTGAACAGGATTTTATAAAGTTGCTCGCGCACCGGCGCCGGGCAGCTGCCCTGGGCCAGTTCTTCGGCCCAGGCGGTGATTTGCGCAATCACCTGCTTTTTCTTTTCGATGGCCACCAGCGCCTGTTGCAGGATCTCGGCCGGGGCTTTCCTGAAGCGGCCCTTGCCGGCACGCCTGAAATAATGCGGCGCCTCAAACAGGCGGAACAGGGCGGCGGCCTGCTGCTCGGTGGATGCGGGTTTGGACGGGTCGGCGCTGAAGTAGTCGCGTGCCAGCTCGGCAAAGCCGAACTCCTCTTCGCTGGCGAATTCCCAGGCCAGGTCCAGCTCGATCTCTTCGCTGATTTTCTGGCCGGCGGCGATCAGTGCGGCGGGCGCGGGTTTTTCAAACTTCAGCAGCGCGTTCGCAGCCTTGAGCTTGACCCGTTTGCCCGAGTCCAGCTCGACCTGCAGCGAGCTGTCCGCCTCGGACAAAATACGGCCGGCCAGAAACTTGCCGGCTTCTTCAAACAATACAAACAAAACGACATCCTTTGGTTACTTCTCTTAGTGTAATCAGCCGCCTCTTGGGCAGACCTCAGGCCAGGCCGAGAAAATCCATGACTTCCGGCAGGTGGGTGTCGAAGTCGCTGATGGCGTGGTCGCCGCCTTCCAGCAGTTTGATGCGCGCGCCGGGGTAGCGGCCGGTCATTTCGCGCCAGTCCAGTACCTCATCACCTTTCGCCATCACCGCGAAATAGTTCCCGGGATGGGCCACCGGCCCATGGGTGAGGGTGTGTAATTCGTCAATAAACCGCGGCTCGAAGAAAAAGCGCTCATTCGGGTCGTTCCAGGCGGTCTGCTCGCCGATGTACTTCGCCAGATCACGCGCCGGCTTGACGGCGGGGTTGAGCAGCACCGCCTTGCAGCTGCAAGTCTCGGCCACATGCGTGGCATAAAAACCGCCCAGCGACGAGCCGACCACTGCCATAGTCTCCCGCGGCCAGCCCGCGATGCCATCGGCAAGCATTTGCGTCGCCTCCTGCGGTGAAGGCGGCAGTTGTGGGCACCACCAGGTGACCTCCGGATGACGGCTGTGCATCCACGCGGCGACTTGCCTGGCTTTGGCCGATTGAGGCGAGGAGCGAAAGCCGTGCAGGTAGAGGAGGTGGGTGGTGGGCATGGGGCGTCGTCCTTGAAGCACGGGACCAAAGTCTGAAAAAAGCGGCCAGGCTCTTCGCTGGCAGGCTTGATTTGCTATTGAATGAATAGCTGCTCACGCCTGCCGGATATGGTCTGGAGGCTGATTTCTCTCAAGAAACCGGTAGCCGGATGCTTAAAACTTGGGCATGCCCTTCATGCCGCCCATGCGTTTCATCATCTTCATCATGCCGCCGCCCTTCAT
>JAZKIE010000045.1:0-7207 GCA_040385025.1 Pseudomonadota bacterium
ATGATGTGCGCCTGGCTGCTCAAGCCGCATGCGCAGGGCAAGCCGCCGGGGCGGCTCGCGCGCTGGTTTGAAAACGCCTTCAATCGCATCCACCGCGGCTACGAACACAGCCTGGACTGGGCGCTGGCCGCCCGCGGCATTGTGATGCTGAGCCTGGTCGCGGTGATTGCACTCAATGTCTACCTGTTTGTGTCGATTCCCAAGGGCTACTTTCCGCAGCAGGACACCGGCCAGATCAGTGGTGGCATACGCGCCGACCGCAGCATTTCCTTCCAGGCCATGCAGACCAAGCTCCAGGCCATCGTGGACATCATCCGCGCCGACCCGGCGGTCGACACCGTGGTGGGCTTCACCGGCGGTTCGCGGGCCGGCGGCGGTTTCATGTTCATCAACCTCAAGCCGGTGGGGCAGCGTACCGACAAGGGCCAGGCGGTGATCGCGCGGCTGCGGCCGCAACTGGCGCAAATCACCGGCATCAGCATCTTCCTGAACCCGGTGCAGGACCTGCGCGGCGGCGGGCGCTCCAGCAACTCCACCTACCAGTACACGCTCAAGAGCGACAGCACCAGCGAACTCAAGCTCTGGGCCACACGGCTGGCCGAGCAGATGAAGCTGCAACCCGAACTGACCGACGTGGACACCGACCAGCAGGAAAACGGCGTCGAGACCATGGTCACGGTGGACAAGGACAGCGCCGCGCGGCTGGGCATCAGCTCGCGTGACGTGGACAACGCGCTGTACAACGGCTTCGGCCAGCGCCAGGTCGCCACGATTTACGCCGACCTGAACCAGTACAAGGTGATCATGGGCGTGGCGCCGCGCTACATCCAGAGCCCGGAGTCGCTCAAGGATATTTATGTGCCAGCCCGCGGCGGCAGCGGCAGCACGCTGGCCAGTGCCGTGCCCGGCGCCGCCACCACGGTGGTCAATCCGGCGCTGCGCGACCCCTCGTCGGGGCAGGCCCTGAGTTCGGCGATGACCACCATGGTGCCTCTGTCGGCGATTGCCAGGTTCAGCGAAAACGCCACCGCCGCATCGATCAGCCACGAGGACGGTGAACTCTCGACCACGGTGTCCTTCAACCTGGCCGAAGGCGTGCCACTGAGCGAGGCGCAGGACGCGGTGAAGAAGGCGGAAGCCGAAATCCGCCTGCCCAACAACGTGCGCGGCAGTTTTGCCGGCACCGCGCTCAGCGCGCAGCAATCACAGCAGGAGCAGCCGCTGCTGATCCTGGCGGCGCTGATCGTGATCTACATCGTGCTGGGCATTCTTTACGAGAGCCTGGTGCACCCGATCACCGTCTTGTCCACCCTGCCCTCGGCCGGCGTCGGCGCAGTGCTGGCGCTGCTGATGTTCAAGATGGAGTTTTCCATCATCGCGCTGATTGGTGTGTTTCTGCTGATCGGCATCGTCAAGAAAAACGCCATCATGATCATCGACTTCGCGATCGAGGCCGAGCGTTCGCGCGGGCTGTCCGCCGTTGATGCCGTGCGCGAGGCCTGCCTGCTGCGCTTCCGGCCCATCCTGATGACCACGCTGGCCGCCATCCTGGGCGCGCTGCCGCTGGCCATCGGTTTCGGCGAAGGCGCCGAGCTGCGCCGGCCGCTGGGCATCTCCATCATCGGCGGGCTGATCGCCAGCCAGTTGCTCACCCTGCTGACCACGCCGGTGGTGTATGTGCTGATGGACAAGCTGCGCCGCCGCGGCGCGTCCGAGCACCAGCTCAGCCGCCACCCTGATGACTCCAGCGCACCGCCCCCGAACGCGCCGCTGCAACTGCAATAACCGCCATGACCACACACCGTCCTTCGCGCTTGCCGCGCCACCTGCTTGCTCCCCTGCTTGTCGCCCTGCTGGCTGCCGGCTGCGCCGTCGGCCCGGACTACCAGCGGCCCGCCACCGCCGAAGTCAGCGCCTTCAAGGAAGCCGGCGACTGGGTCAGCGCGGCGCCCGCCGACATGCTGGACCGCGGCCCCTGGTGGACATTGTTCAACGACCCGGTGCTCAATGAACTGGCCGCCCGCGTCGAAGTTTCCAACCAGAATGTGGCCGTCGCCGTGGCGGCCTACGCCCAGGCGCGCGCCCTCGTGCGTGAGCAGCGCGCCTCGCTGTTTCCGCTGGTCTCGCTCACTGGCGGCGCGTCGCGCGCGCGCAGCAGCGGCAACACCACCACCGGCGCCAGCGGGCGCGTCGGCAACAACTACCAGCTCAGCATAGGCGGCAGCTGGGAGCCCGATGTCTGGGGCCGGCTCGGCCGCGCGGTTGATGGCGCTTCGGCTGGCGCGCAGGCCAGCGCCGCCGACCTGGCCTCGGCCAAACTCTCGGCCCAGGGCGAACTCGCCGCCAACTACTTTGCCTTGCGCCAGACCGACGCGCAAAAGCTGCTGCTTGAAAGCACGCTGGAGGGTTTCCAGCGCGCTGTCGAGATCACGCAAAACCGCTACACCGCCGGCATCGTCCCCAAAACCGACGTGTTGCAGGCGCAGACACAACTGGCCAATGCCAAGGCCGACAACGCCGGGCTGGTGCGCCAGCGCGCCCAGCTTGAACACGCGATTGCCGTGCTGGTGGGCCAGGCGCCCGGCAATTTCTCGCTGCCGGCTGTGGCCTGGAAGCCGGCCGTGCCCGACATTCCGGTGGGTGTGCCGTCCACCCTGCTGCAACGCCGCCCCGACATCGCCGCAGCCGAACGCCGCGTGGCCTCGGCCAACGAACAAATCGGCATTGCCAAAAGCGCTTATTACCCGAGCATTTCGCTGAGTGCCTCAAGCGGCACCGGCGCCAGCCGCATCGCCGACCTGTTCTCGGCACCGAGCCGGGTCTGGTCGCTGGGCCTGTCTGCCGCGCAACTCATTTTCGACGCCGGCAGCACCAGCGCGCGCGTCGATGGCGCCACGGCCTCCCATGAGCAAGCCGTCGCACGTTATCGCCAGACCGTGCTGGTGGCCTTCCAGGACGTCGAAGACCAGCTCGCCGCGACGCGTGTGCTGCAAGTCCAGCAGGAGCTGCGCCGCCAGGCCTCGGAAGCTGCCGACCAGGTCGAGCAGCAGGTGCTCAACCGCTACCGGGCCGGCCAGGTCGGCTACACCGAAGTCATCAGCGCGCAGGCGACGGCGCTGAGTGCACGCCGCGCCCTGGTGCAAGCCATGGCGGACCGCCAGACCACCGCCGTAGCGCTGATCCAGTCGCTGGGCGGGGGTTGGCAGGCCGGGCAGCAGCCCTGAGACCGCTCCTTTTTTTGAAAGCTGCTGGTCCTTGCTGGACAAAAGTTCAACGCCCTCTATGGAAAAACAGGTCCTGAGCCCCGGTTGGTGAGCGTCAGCAGCTATCAACACAGGAGCAAATGCAGTATCAGGCGCCGGCCATGGACGCCTGCCCATGCAGGGCCGCCAGAAAAAACTGCGCCGCTTCGCTGAGCGGCCGGTCGCGCAGGGTGATGGAGCCAAAGGCCTCCATCTTGTGCCGAATCGGGCAAGGCAGCACCGTCAGCAGGCCGTGTCTGGCATAGGTCTGGGCAATCGACAAGGGCAACACACCGACCATCTCGGTTTCAGCAATCAGGTTGGTGGTGGTCAGGATGGAGGCGGTCTCGATCAGGCCCTGCGGTGGCGAGGCCTGCAACATGCGGAACTCCTGCTCCAGCACCTCGCGCATCGGGCTGCCGTGCGGCTGCAGTATCCAGCCATAGGCCAGCAGGCTGTCGAACTTCACCGACTTCTTGCGGGCCAGCGGATGGCGCACGCCCACCACCACGGCCAGCGCTTCGTTTTCCAGCGGCGTGAAGCGGTAGTCGGACCGGTGGCCGTCGCGGATGCGGCCTATGGCCACGTCCAGCACGCCTTCCCGCAGCAACTCGAACAGCCGGTCACTGGTGTCCAGCGTGACATCCACCGACAACATCGGGTAAGCCTGCTTGAGGGCAATGATGGCGCGAGTCAGCAGCTCGGGCGACGGCGCCATGATGCTGCCCACCGACACCCGGCCTGACGAGCCGAGCCGGAGTTCGGCCAGATCCCGCGTCATGGCCTCGACCGAGCCGCGCAGACCCCGAAAATGACGCAGCACACTGGCGCCGGCAGGCGTGAGTTTTTGCCCGCGGCCCACGCGCTCGAACAAGCGCTGGCCCAGCGCCGATTCCAGCTCCTGGATCATCTTGGTGGCGGCCGGCTGGGTCATGCCCAACTCGGCCGAAGCCTTGCGCAGGGTGCCGTGCTCCCCGATCGCCAGAATCAGCGCCACCTGGCGCATGCGCAGGCGGTTCAGCAACTGGGGAATCAAGGCCGGATCGGACATGTATTAATGATAACCACTGATTATCAAAATATCAGATATTTTCAATTTACGTTAAGAGTTTGACTGCCTACCATCAGGGCATTCGTTCACAACAATGCGCTGGAGACACCCCCATGAAACTTCTCACTGCCCTGCTGGTGGCTACCAGCGCCTGCGCCGGACCTGCGGCCGTTCTTGCCCAGGAATGGCCCACCAAACCGGTCCGCATGCTGGTCGGTTCGGCACCCGGCGGCGGCACCGACGCCATGGCCCGCGCCGTTGCTGATCGGCTGGGCCCCTTGCTGAAACAGCCCGTCGTGGTTGAAAACCGCCCCGGTGTGTCCAACACGCTGGCAGCCGACGTGACGGCCAAATCCACCGACGGCCACACCATGGTCATGGGCGTCTCGACCGCCCATGCGATTGCGCCGCACCTGCTCAAACTGGGTTATGACAGCAACAAGGACCTGGTGCCGGTGGTGTTTGTCGGCGCCGTGCCGAATGTGCTGGTGGTCAACAACGCACTGCCCGTGGACTCGGTGCAGTCGCTGATCAAGCTGGCCAAAAGCCAGCCCGGCAAGCTCAACTACGCCACCAGCGGGGCCGGCAGCACGCAGCACATCGCGGCCGAGCTGTTCAAGGACCAGGCCGGCGTTTTCATCACCCACATCCCTTACCGCGGTAGCGGCCCGGCGCTGGTGGACCTGGTCGGGGGCCAGGTGCAACTGAGTTTTGACACCATGCCTTCGGTGATCGGCCAGATCAGGAACGGCCGCATCAAGGCCCTGGCCGTGGCCAGTGCCAAGCGCAACCCGCAGTTGCCCAATGTGCCGACCATGGAGGAAGCCGGGCTCAAAGGTGTGGAGATGAGTGCCTGGTACGGCATTTACATGCCGGCGTCCACACCCAAGTCCGTGCAGGAACGGGTGCATGCCGAGGTCACCAAGGTGCTGGCCATGCCCGAGACACAAACCCGCCTGAGTGCGATAGGCGCTGACCTGGCACCCATGACACCGGCCCAGTTTGCGCAATTCCATGCGGCCGAGAACAAGCGTTACGGCGACCTCATCGCCAAGAAAAACATCAAGCTGGATTGAAGCCATGAGCCCCTCCTCCCTTCCCGTCGTGGCCCTCACACTGGGCGATGCCGCCGGCATAGGCGCAGAACTGATCGCCCGGCTGCTGAGCCAGCCCGGCATCACGCAGCAGGCCCATATCGTGCTGGTCGGCGATCCCTGGCTGTGGCAGCAGGGTCAGGCGATTGCCGGGCACAACGTGGCGACCCAGGCCGTCAAGAGCCTGTCCGAGGTGCGCGCCCGGACCGGACAGCACTTGCCGGCCTTCCTTGCGGTGGACAGCATCCGCCAGGACCAGGTTCAGCCCAGCCAGGCACAGGCCGTGTGTGGTGCGGCGGTGCTGAAGGTGCTGAACCTGTGCATGGACGGCGCCAAACGCGGTGAGGTCGATGCCATCTGTTTTGCGCCACTGAACAAGCAGGCCATGAAGCTGGGCGGGCTCCAGCACGAAGACGAGTTGCACCACTTTGCCGAGTACCTGGGCGTGACCAGCTATTTCTGCGAGTTCAATACCCTCGGTGATTTGTGGACCGCACGCGTGTCGTCGCACATCCCGCTCAAGGATGCGGCCGCCATGCTGAGCAAGCAGCGCATTGTTGATGCCACGCGACTGATCTACACCTCGCTCCAGGCCAGCGGCAACAGCAACCCCAAAGTAGCGGTGGCCGCCTTCAACCCGCACGGCGGTGATGGCGGCGTCTGCGGACGCGAGGAGATCGACATCATTGCGCCGGCGGTGGCAGAACTGCGCGCCAGTGGTTTTCCGGTCGATGGCCCTTTTCCCGCCGACACCATCTTCCTGAAAGCGCAGGCCGGCCAGTACCAGGCCATCGTCACCATGTACCACGACCAGGGGCAGATCGCCATCAAGCTTTTGGGATTCAGCCAGGGCGTCACGGTGCAGGGCGGCCTGCCGGTGCCCATCACCACACCGGCCCACGGCACGGCTTACGACATCGCCGGTCAGGGCTTGGCTGATGTGAACGCCACCCTGAACGCCTTCAAGATCGCCCAGCGCATGGGTGCGGCGCGGCTGCAAGCGACTGCCTGAGTTTTCCTCTTTTTTCTTTTTTTTCCTTAAAGACCCTCATGAAAATCAAATCCGTACGCGCACGCGTGTTCGAATGGAAAGGCAAGACCGTTCCACCCCAAGGCAATTTTTGCTCCAATGCGATGGACCTGGTCTACTCCAAAACCGAGTCCATGAGCACCTTCCGCTTCCACGCGTGGACGGTGGTTGAAATTGAAACCGATGACGGCATCGTCGGTCTGGGCAATGTGGCGCTGGCGCCGCATATCGCCAAGGCCATCATCGACCAGTACCTGACGCCGCTGGTGCTGGGCCAGGACCCGTGGGACTACGAGTACCTGTGGCAACGCATGTACCGCAGCACACACGCCTGGGGCCGCAAGGGCGTGACCATGGCCGCCATCTCGGCGGTGGACCTGGCGATCTGGGACATCCTGGGCAAAAGCGTCAACAAACCGGTGTTCAAGCTGCTGGGTGGCCGCACCAAGGAAAAAATTCCCTGCTACTACTCCAAGCTCTATCGCACCGACATCCGGGCGATGCAGGACGAAGCGCAGAAGTACCTGGACCAGGGTTTCACCATGTTCAAGTCGCGCTTCGGTTATGGCCCGGCGCACGGCACCCAGGGCGTGGCGGAAAACCTCAAGGCGGTGGAAGCGATTCGCGAAGTCATCGGTTATGACAATGACCTGATGCTGGAGTGTTACATGGGCTGGAACCTCGAATACGCCAAACGCATGCTGCCCAAGCTTGAGAAGTTCCAGCCGCGCTGGCTGGAAGAACCGGTGATCGCCGACGACATCGACGGCTACGCAGAATTGAACCAGCT
>JAZKIE010000046.1:0-1729 GCA_040385025.1 Pseudomonadota bacterium
TTGTGGTCGGCAGCCCGACCAGCTCCAACAGCAACCGCCTGCGCGAGCTGGCCGTGAAACTGGGCACCGAGTCCTACATGGTCGATGACGCCAGCGAGCTGAAACCCGAATGGTTTGAGGGCAAAAGCCGGGTCGGCCTGACCGCCGGGGCCTCCGCCCCGGAAATCCTGGTCAAGCAGGTGATAGACCGTATCAAGGCGCTGGGCGCCGTGTCGGTGCGCAAGATGACAGGCATCGAAGAAACCATCAAGTTCCCGCTGCCCAAAGGCTTGCGCATGGACGGCCCCGCGCTGGACAGCGACCTGCACGCCGACGCCTGACACTGATTTGCTCCTGAATTGATAGCTGCTTGCGCTCGCTCCGTAAGGGTCGGAGGCCTTTTTTACTCATAACGTTCAGCATGTGGCCGCAGCACCTGGTCGCTCCGCCGCTCAAAATACAATCAAGCCATGTTAGACATCAACCTGCTCCGAAAAGACCTGCCCTCGGTCATCACACGCCTGCAAGCCCGCAAGAACCCGCAGGCTTTCCTGAATGTGGAGGCTTTTCAGGCACTGGAGGCCGAACGCAAGACGCAGCAGATCCGCACCGAGGAGCTGCAGAACCAGCGCAACACGCTGTCCAAACAGATCGGCCAGCTCAAGGCCAAGGGTGAAGACGCCGCACCGGTGATGGCGCAGGTCACGGCCTTCAAGGCCGAGCTCGACAGTTGCGCTGTGCGTCTGGAGGTGATCCAGGCCGAGATGCAATCGCTGCTGCTGGCGGTGCCCAATCTGCCGCACGAGAGTGTGCCGCCTGGCACGGGCGAAGACGGCAATGTCGAGGTGCGCAAATGGAGCCCGGTTGAAGGCGCGGGCGGCGAGCCGCCGGCGTTTGCCTTCGAGGTGAAAGACCATGTCGATGTCGGTCAGCCGCTGGGACTGGACTTCGAACTTGGCACCAAACTCACCGGCTCGCGTTTTACCGTGATGCAGGGACCGCTCGCGCGGCTGCACCGTGCGCTGGCCGCCTTCATGCTTGACGTGCAAACGGCCGAGCATGGCTACACCGAGTGTTACGTGCCCTACATCGTCAACGCCGATTCGCTGCGTGGCACCGGCCAGTTGCCCAAGTTCGAGGAAGACCTGTTCGCCGCCAACAAGGGCGGGCAGGAAGGCGAGGCAGAGAACGCTGCGCTGTACCTGATCCCCACGTCCGAGGTGCCGCTGACCAACTTCATGCGTGACGAGATCGTGCCCGAGGCCAAACTGCCGCTCAAATTTACTGCGCACACGCCCTGCTTCAGGTCGGAGGCCGGTAGCTACGGACGCGACACCCGCGGCATGATCCGCCAGCACCAGTTCGACAAGGTCGAGATGGTGCAGATCGTGCACCCCGAGCACAGCTACGACGCACTCGAAGCCATGACCGGCCACGCCGAAGCCATCCTGCAGAAGCTGGGCCTGCCCTACCGCGTGATGCTGCTGTGCACCGGCGACATGGGTTTTGGCGCGACCAAGACCTACGACCTCGAAGTCTGGCTGCCCGCGCAAAACACCTACCGCGAGATCAGCTCGGTCTCCAACTGCGAAGCCTTCCAGGCCCGGCGCATGCAGGCGCGTTTCAAAAACGCCCAGGGAAAAAACGAATTTGTGCACACCCTCAATGGCTCCGGCCTGGCGGTGGGTCGCACGCTGGTGGCAGTTCTCGAAAACTACCAGCGCGAAGACGGCACGGTTGCCGTGCCGGC
>JAZKIE010000047.1:0-1591 GCA_040385025.1 Pseudomonadota bacterium
GGATTTTCATCATGAACTCGAAATTTATCGCTTCCGCCCTGATCGCCGCTGCCGGCTTCACTTCTGCTGGCGCTTTTGCCGCCGGTGCTGATGGCTCCGTCGATGTCCAGCCTTCGCTGACCAGCACCGTGACCCGCGCTGAAGTGCGCGCCCAGGCACTGAGCTCCCGGCCCACCGCTGTGACAGCCAGCAACCAGGTGGATGGCGGCACCCTGGTGGTGGCCACCCCTGCAGCCAGCGATCGCACGCGCGCTGATGTCCGGGCTGAAGCAGCCCAGACGGCTCAGCGTTTCGGTTCGGCGCCTGGCCGCGCCTGATTGGACGGTGCCCCGCGCTGCTGATCAGTGGCGCGGCACCTGACACGACCCGTCTGGGCTTGCCCCGGGCGGGTTTTTTTATGGGCGGCAGCATGCGCGCCACGACCATCAGTTGGTCCGAATGGGCCGCCAGCACTTCCGCGCCAGGCCTTCACATCCGCGAATTCCGATACCGGCGTCGGTCAGAAAGAGTCAGGCGTAGCGTCTGACCAGCGATTCGGCGATGCAAACCGGCTTGGCCGCGCCCTCGCGCTCAACGGTCACCTCCCAGGCCATCTGCACACCGTTGTTGTCGATGGCCTCGCAGCTCAGCAGTTTCATGCGCGCGCGCAGACGGCTGCCGACCGGCACCGGCGCGGTGAAGCGCACCTTGTTGAGTCCGTAGTTCACGCCCATGCGGCTTTGCACAATCTCGAACGAAGATTCGAAAAATTTCGGCAGCAGCGACAAGGTCAGAAAACCGTGCGCAATCGGCGCGCCGAAAGGCCCGGCTTTGGCTTTTTCAGGGTCCACATGGATCCACTGGTGGTCGCCGGTGGCTTCGGCAAACAGATTGACCTGGGCCTGGGTGACCGTGAGCCAGTCGCTGACAGCGACTTCCTGGCCCACACAGGCGGCCAGTTCGGAAAGAGTCTGGAAGGTTTTCATGCGCCGACTGTACCGCCGCAGCGCCGGCCGGCGTGTCCATCCAGCGACATCCGGCCTGCCGGCTTACTGGTCCAGCCAGCGGCAGATGCCGGCCCATTGCTCCAGGTCTTTTTCGACCCGGCTGGGCGCCACATCGAACAGCGTCAGCCCGCGCGCTGCCAGATGGATGTAGTTCTGCGTGTCACGCACATAACCGAGCACCGGCAGGCCCAGGCCATCGACAAAGCTGCGCAGCTTGTCGGCGGCGATGGTGCGCGAATCCACCCGCATGCCGACAATGCCGACTTGCACCTTGCCGGCGTTGCGGTGTTCAGCCAACTGGTCGAGGAAAGCCCGGGTGGCAAAAATATCAAACACACTGGGCTGCAAGGGCACGATGACTTTATCGGCCAGCTTGACCACGTCGTTGAAGCGCCAGCCGTGCAGACCGCCCGGCGTGTCCAGCACCACATGGGTCGTGCCCTTGGGCGGCTTGACAATCATGTCGGCATTGACATCCCAGGTGGTGATGGGCCGCGCGGCCGGCGGACGCAAGCCGAGCCACAGCCGTGACGACTGCTGGCGGTCGGCGTCGCCGAGCATGACCGCATGGCCCTGGCTGGCGAAATAACCGGCAACATTGGTGG
>JAZKIE010000048.1:0-1970 GCA_040385025.1 Pseudomonadota bacterium
CAGGAACTCAAGGAGCGCGAAGCCGCCGGCATGTCGCCCTTCGGCTTTTCAGCGCTGGTGCGCGCCGAGGCCAGGGAACAGGCTGTCGCCCAGGGCTTTTTGAACGCTGCGGCCGAAGCCGCGCAAGCGCAGCAACTGCCGGGCGCGGAAGCCGTCACGCCTTACCCGGCCGTGCCCATGACGATACAGCGCGTGGCCAACATCGAACGTGCGCAGATGCTGGTCGAAAGCCCGTCGCGCGCCGCCTTGCAGCGCTTCCTGGCGGCCTGGCAGCCGGTGCTGCACCAGACCCGGCAAGAGGGCGACTTCAAAAGCCTGATCCGCTGGGCGATTGACGTGGATCCGTTGGCCATATAAGGCCCCCACGCGACGCGGGACGCGGCCGGCGAGTCAGGTCAGCAGTGCTACAGCGGCTGAAAAACTGAAGAACGCCAGCACCGTGGACAGCAAAATAATCCGGGCAATGCGGCCGTTGTTGGCACCGAAACGCTCGGCCAGCAGCGACACATTGCTGGCACTCGGTAACGCCGCCACCAGCACAATCACCGTCAGCGCAAACGGCTCCAGTGGCAGGCCGGCATAAATCGCCAGCAGGCCGACCAGGCCGACCAGCAGGGGATGCAGCAGCAGCTTGATCAGCGCGACCGGCACGTAATCCTTCAGCGCAATCGTTTCCACGCTGTTCATCTGCGAGCGCGCCAGCACCGCACCAATCGTGAACAGCGCCACTGGCGAGGCAGCGTCGGCGAGCAGGGCAACGGTCTGCATCACGGGCGCCGGCAGGGCAAGCTGCAGGCCCGAGGAGACGGCGCCCAGCACGATGGCCCAGGGCATGGGGTTGAGCGCCACACCCCTGAGCGCGTTTTTGGCGGCCACCTCCGCGCCATGGGCGTCGGCCGAGTCCAGCCGTGACAGCGCAATACACAGCGAACTGGTCACCAGCAAATCCACAACGATGGTCACAATCGCCGGACCGGCCGCCTGCGCGCCCAGCAAGGCCACCAGCAGCGGCACCCCCATGAAGCCGGTGTTCGGAAAAGCCGCCACCAGCGCGCCGAAGGAGGCGTCGTTCCAGGCTATGCGTTGGTTGCGCGTCACGGCAATCGTGAACGCCACCATGATCAGCGCACACAGCAGGTAGACCGCGACCACGCCGCCGTCGAGCAACTGCGCCAGCGGCGTGTTGGCGCCGAAGCGGTACAACATGCAGGGCAGCGCGAAATACAGCACAAAGGTGTTGAGCCCCGGGATCGCCGCCTGCGGCAACAGGCCACGGCGCGCCGCCACGTAGCCGCACAGGACCAGCGCGAAGAACGGGAAGGTGATGAGAAGAATGCCTAGCACAAAGCGTATTGTCGCTGGCAAAGTTGGCAGGAGGCTGACTGGCTATGATGCCCGCTGCCCTGCTGTTTTCCTTCAGCGCCACCCCGCGCTGCCGCTCCGGGCTCACGCTTCCTCGTTATCGCCTGCATGTCCTCACCTTCGCCCGATTTATCCGCCGCCGGACTCAACCTCGCCCAGCAGGAAGCTGTCAACTACATGCACGGTCCCTGCCTGGTGCTGGCCGGTGCCGGCTCGGGCAAAACGCGGGTGATCACGCACAAGATAGGCCGGCTGATCCAGGCCGGGCTGCCTGCGACGGAAATCGCCGCCATCACCTTCACCAACAAAGCCGCCGCCGAGATGCGCGAGCGCGCCAAAAAACTGATAGGCTCCTCCGCCCGCGGGGTGGTGATTTGCACCTTTCACGCGCTGGGCGTGCGCATGTTGCGCCAGGACGGCGAGGCCCTGGGGCTGAAAAAGCAGTTCTCCATCCTCGACAGCGACGACGTGACCAGCATCCTGAAAGACGCCGGCGGCACCACCGATGCGGCCACAGCCCGCCAGTGGCAATGGACCATCAGCGCCTGGAAGAACAGCGGCCTCAACGCGGCGCAGGCCGAAGTGCAGGCCAACGGCGATGAAGAGCG
>JAZKIE010000049.1:0-3223 GCA_040385025.1 Pseudomonadota bacterium
ACGCTGAAAGCCGGCGACGTGGTGCTGGCCGGTTCGACCTTTGGCCGCGTGCGCGCCATGCTGGACGAAAACGGCAAGCCGATCAAGACCGCAGGTCCGTCGATTCCGGTCGAAATCCAGGGCCTGACGGAAGTGCCGCAGGCTGGTGACGAATTCATGGTGATGCTCGACGAGCGTCGCGCCCGTGAAATCTCCACCTACCGTGCCGGCAAGTTCCGCAACACCAAGCTGGCCAAACAGCAGGCGTCCAAGCTGGAGAACATGTTCTCCGATATCGGCGCCGGCGAGGTCAAGATGCTGCCCATCATCATCAAGGCGGATGTGCAGGGTTCGCAGGAAGCACTGTCCCAGTCGCTGCTCAAGCTCTCGACCGACGAGGTCAAGGTGCAACTGGTGTACTCCGGTGTTGGTGGCATTTCCGAGTCCGACGTCAATCTGGCGATCGCGTCCAAGGCGGTGGTTATCGGTTTCAACACCCGCGCCGATGCCCAGGCCCGCAAGCAGGCCGAAAACAACGGTGTGGAAATTCGCTACTACAACATCATTTATGACGCTGTGGACGAGCTGCGCGCCGCGATGTCGGGCATGCTCACGCCGGACAAGAAAGAAGAAGTCATCGGCAATGCCGAGATTCGCCAGGTGTTCAAGGTCAGCAAGATCGGCTCGATTGCCGGCTGCATGGTCACCGCCGGTGTGGTCCGCCGCTCCGCGCGCCTGCGCCTGCTGCGCGAAAACGTGGTCATCTTCACCGGTGAACTCGACTCGCTCAAGCGTTTCAAGGACGATGCCAAGGAAGTCAAGGAAGGTTTCGAGTGCGGCTTGAACGTCAAGGGTTACAACGACATCCAGGTTGGCGACATCCTGGAGTTCTTTGAAATCCGTGAAGTGGCCAGGACACTGGAGGTCTGATCGCCGCAAGGCCGGTTGTTTGCAGAAAAGGCAACCGGCCGACCGGCAGGCTCATTGTTTATGCGTAAAAAATCATCCACCCCGAACCGCGGCTTTCGCGTTGCCGATCAGATCCAGCGTGATCTGACGGAGCTGATCGCGCGCGAGCTCAAGGACCCGCGGGTGGGCATGGTCACGATCCAGGCGGTCGAGGTCACGGCCGATTACGCGCATGCCAAGGTGTTTTTCAGCGTCTTGATCGGCGACCCGACCGAGTGCGAAACCGCGCTGAACCAGGCCGCGGGTTTCCTGCGCAACGGCCTGTTCAAGAAGCTGATGATCCACACCGTGCCGACCCTGCATTTCCAGTTTGACCGCACCACCGAACGTGCGGCCGACATGAACGCCTTGATTGCCAAGGCGGTTTCCTCCCGCGCCCAGGACGACTGAGTTCGCGCCGTTTCCCTTGATGACAGGTTCAGGGACAACGGTGCCAACGACACGCCGGGCTTGCCCGCGCGTTGAGCCTGTCGGAATTTATGACGCAAACTTCTCCTCATCGCCAAAAGATACAGCGACGTCCCGTGCATGGCGTGTTGCTGCTCGACAAGCCGCTGGGCCTGTCGAGCAACCAGGCGCTGCAAAAGGCGAAGTGGTTGCTGCGCGCGGACAAGGCTGGTCACACCGGCACACTGGACCCGCTGGCCACCGGCGTGTTGCCGCTGTGTTTCGGCGCGGCCACCAAGTTCAGCCAGCTCCAGCTGGATGCCGACAAAACCTACGAGGCGGTGCTGCTGCTGGGCCAGAAAACCAGCACCGCTGATGCCGAAGGCGAGGTGATTGAGACGCGTCCGGTGCCACCCATCACCCCCGAACTGCTGGCCGAAATGACACGCCGCTTCACCGGCCCGCTGGCGCAGGTGCCGCCCATGTATTCGGCGCTGAAGAAGGACGGCAAGGCGCTGTACGAATATGCGCGCAAGGGCGAAGAAGTGGAGCGGGAAGCCCGCCACATCACCATTTACAAGCTAAATATGGCTCTGGCCCAAGACCCACGGGCGCAAGCAGCTATCAAAATCATAGTGTCCTGCAGCAAGGGCACCTACATCCGCACCCTCGGAGAAGACATCGGCGAGGCCATTGGTTGCGGTGCGCACCTCGGCTCGCTGCGGCGGCTGGAAACCGGTGGCTACACCGACGAGCAGTGCGTGAGCCTGCCCGCTCTCGAAGCCATGAGCGAGGCCGAACGTGAAGCCTGTTTGCTGCCGGTGCAGTCGCTGGTGGCCAGTTATCCCCTTGTCACATTGGGCGCCGATGATGCAGGGCGTTTCCTCAGCGGCCTGCGCCGCCGTGGCAGTGCCGGCCAGTGGGGCCCCGACGCCGAACTGGTGCAGGTGTTCGCCACGGATCCAGCGGCGTTTCTGGGCTCGGCCCATGTCACCGCCGATGAACTGATTCCGGGCCGCCTGCTCAGTCCGATAGAAATCCAGGACATGCTGGCTGCGCGCAGCCCTGTCTCTCCCGTTTCCTCCAGCCCCGCGGCCAGTGCCGCGATGGCTTAGCACCACCGATTTGAAGTTTTTAGAAAGCCAACCATGAGTCACAAACAAATCCGCAACATCGCCATCATCGCCCACGTTGACCACGGCAAAACCACCATGGTGGACCAGTTGCTGCGCCAGTCCGGTACCTTTGCCGAGCACGAAAAAATGGTCGATACCGTGATGGACAACAACGCCATCGAAAAAGAGCGCGGCATCACCATCCTGGCCAAGAACTGTGCCGTGACCTGGGAAGGCACCCACATCAACATCGTCGACACCCCGGGCCACGCCGATTTCGGCGGTGAGGTGGAGCGTGCGCTGTCCATGGTCGACGGCGTGGTGCTGCTGATCGACGCGCAGGAAGGCCCGATGCCGCAGACGCGTTTCGTGACCAAAAAGGCACTGGCGCTGGGCCTCAAACCCATTCTGGTGGTCAACAAGGTGGACAAGCCCGGCGCGCGCCCCGACTACGTGGTCAATGCTGCGTTTGACCTGTTTGACAAGCTCGGCGCGACCGACGAACAGCTCGATTTCCCCGTCGTGTATGCCTCGGGCATCAACGGCTGGTCCTCGCTGGAAGAAGGCCCGCCCAACGAGCAGTGGGGCCCCGACATGTCGGCCCTGTTCAACACCATTCTCAAGCACGTGCCGCACCAGGAAGGCGACCCGGCCGCGCCGCTGCAACTGCAAATTTCTGCGCTCGACTTTTCGACCTTCGTCGGCCGTATTGGCGTCGGCCGCATCAGCCAGGGCACGATCAAACCCATGATGGACGTGGTCGTCATGGAAGG
>JAZKIE010000050.1:0-1913 GCA_040385025.1 Pseudomonadota bacterium
GACCAGTGGTACCGCTTTGTGGCCGACGAAGACATTGCCATGGCCGAGGATGACGAGTCCGAGGAGGATTTGCTGGTGATGGCGCCGCAGTTCGACTTGCTCGCCGTGGTCGAGGACGAATTGCTGATGGCCCTGCCGCTGGTGCCCATGCACGAGACCTGCCCCGTCAGCCCGGTGTTCAGCGCCGGCGAGGCCGAAATCGCGCAGCCGGAAGGCGGGGCGGAGGCCAAACCGCATCCGTTTGCAGCTTTGGCCCAGCTCAAAAAGCCCAAATAAGGACAGTTGGCCGGGCAGTTTCAGGCGCACTTGCCGCTGGCGCGCATCTGGGACTGGAAGAATGGCCCGTATCGCGCTATAATCAAAGGCTTCGCGCCGGACACTCTCACGGTTCAGAGCGCAATTTACCAACCCTATACCCCCTCAGGAGCGGATCATGGCCGTCCAGCAGAACAAAAAATCACCTTCCAAGCGCGGCATGCACCGTGCGCACAATGCCCTGACCGTTCCAGGTCTGGCCGTCGAATCCACCACTGGCGAGATTCACCTGCGCCACCACATCAGCCCCACCGGTTTCTACCGTGGCCGCAAGGTGCTGAAAACCAAATCCGAAGCGTAATTCCGCGCTTTAAGAACTGGCCCGCACTCATCCTGCGGGCCTTTGTTTTGTTGAACTCCCATTTCCTGACTGCACCGGTCCTGCCATGATCAGGATAGCTGTCGATGCCATGGGCGGCGATTTCGGCCCGTCTGTCACCCTGCCGGCCTGCCTGGCTTTTCTGGACAGCCACCCCGAAGCCGGCATCGTGCTGGTAGGCCAGCCCGCTGTGCTGGCAGCTCAGGCCTCATTTCCCCACATCCAGTCCCATCCCCGTTGCCAGGTGCTGGCCGCCACTGAAGTGGTGACCATGGACGACCCGATCGAGGTCGCGCTGCGCCGCAAAAAAGACTCGTCCATGCGGGTCGCCATCACCGAGGTCAAGAACGGCAGCGCCCAAGCGGCGGTTTCGGCCGGCAACACCGGCGCGCTGATGGCGATTGCGCGTTATGTGCTCAAGACACTGGATGGCATTGACCGTCCCGCGATTGCCACCCAACTGCCCAATGCCGCCGGCGGCGCCACCACGGTGCTGGACCTGGGCGCCAACATCGATTGCACCGAAGACCACCTGTTCCAGTTCGCCGTCATGGGTTCTGCGCTGGTTTCCGCCATTGCGGACAAGCCCAACCCCACGGTTGGCCTGCTCAATATTGGTGAAGAAGCCATAAAAGGCAGCGAAGTCATTAAAAAAGCAGGCGAATTGCTGCGTTCTGCTGCTAAAAGTGGCGATTTGAATTTTTATGGCAATGTCGAGGGCAACGATATCTTCAAGGGCGTGGTGGATATCGTGGTTTGCGACGGTTTTGTCGGCAACGTGGCGCTGAAAGCCAGCGAAGGATTGGCCAGCATGATTGGCGGCTTTATCAAGGCTGAATTCTCTAGAAATATTTTCACTAAAGCTGCTGCCATCGTTGCTTATCCGGTCTTAACTGCATTTAAAAATCGTGTAGATCACCGCAGGTATAACGGCGCAGCCCTGTTGGGCCTGCGTGGCCTGGTGTTCAAGAGCCATGGCTCGGCCGACGCCTTTGCTTTCGAGCGGGCCCTGAATCGCGCTTATGATGCAGCTCGAAACAACTTGCTGGAGCGGGTGCAGGAACGAATCACCCACGCTGCACCCTTGCTGGCCAAAGCGGCGCAGGGGCCGGTGGACGCAACAGGGGCCGAGGCACCTGTTGTGCAGGCCGATCCAGCGCCAGCGCACTAAATTTATTCATGAGCCCTTATTCGCGTATCACTGGCACCGGCAGCTATTTGCCACCGCGCCGTTTGAGCAATGCCGATCTGGCGGCCGAGCTGGCAGCCAAAGGCATAG
>JAZKIE010000051.1:0-1851 GCA_040385025.1 Pseudomonadota bacterium
TCCTGGTCCAGCGCCTGCATGGCTTTGGGGATGGTGGCCATCTGCACGGCGGTCGGCTGGGTGAAACCCATGTCGGCCACGGCCTGCAGCAGTTCCTTGGCCAGGCCCAGTTTCACGAAGCCATTGGGCTCCGCAACAATGGCGTCCAGCGAGGTTTCGGCGACGGCTGCGTCGGAAACATCGGCCAGGACATGGATGTCGCTGTCGGAAGTGATGTCGTTCATCGTGTCGGTATTTGCTTCGGCCAAAGAATCGCCGCGAGCCTCAAAAGAGTCAGTCATGTTTTTCTCACTAAACACTTGTCCGCGCTGCCACGCTTGTGATGTGGGCGGGCGAACAAGAAACTACCACCTGCCGCGTAGCGGAAGGCTTCGTTCATGGTTAATAAAACATCAACCATCAAACGAATATTTCGGTTCGGGCGACTTCCGGAAAACCGGTGCCTGAAGCGATGGCTCTGTTGGTAGAGCCCAAAAGTGTGAGGTAGATGTACAAATGCGGTGCACCCCTGTGCATCCATCAAGCCCACGATTATGCCACGGCTTGCGGGTTTCTACCAGTCCCCCGTGCCAGAAAGACCTTGCAAATGACTTGGGGCTCTGCAAGCAGCCAGCATCTGCTCCATTTTTGATAGCTATCTACCCTTGGCCCGTAAGGGCTGTGGGCCGAATTTATTTTAAAAAGTGGGTCCGGTAGTGTTCCAGCTCGTCAATCGATTCGTGCACATCGGCCAGCGCCGTATGGCTTTGCTGCTTCTTGAAAGCGCTGTAGACCTCGGGCCGCCAGCGTTTGGCCAGCTCCTTGAAGGTGCTGACATCGATGTTACGGTAATGCAAAAACGCCTCCAGTTTGGGCATGTACTTGACCAGAAAACGCCGGTCCTGGCTGATGGTGTTGCCACACAGCGGCGACGTGCCCTTGGGCAGGTACTTGGCCAGAAAGGCCAGCACCTGCTTTTCGGCATCCTCCTCGGTCACGGAACTGGCTTTGACCTTGTCAATCAGGCCGCTGCGGCCGTGGGTGCCCTTGTTCCAGTTGTCCATCTGGTCCAGCAGCTCATCGGTCTGATGAATCGCCAGCACCGGGCCCTCGATGCGCGGTGTCAGTTCCGGGCCGGTCACCACAACGGCGATTTCAATGATGCGCTCCTTGTCCGGGTCCAGCCCGGTCATCTCGCAGTCGAGCCAGACCAGGTTCTGGTCGGATTTTTTCAGCAGGGGTTCTGTATCAGGCATCTTGCGATTCTCGCTGATCGCCTAAACTGCCATCCATGACCGACCCTTCACTGCTCTTGACCCTGCTGTTCTCGGCCGCTCTGGTGCTGGGGCTGCTCACCAAGTTCTACCTCGCATCACGGCAGATCCGCCATGTGGCTCGCCACCGCGATGCGGTACCGGCCGCCTTTGCCGGCACCATCTCTCTGGCCTCGCACCAGAAGGCCGCTGACTACACCATCACCAAGGCACGCTTCGGCCTGCTGGAACTCGCGTATGGCGCCGCCATGCTGCTGGGCTGGACACTGCTGGGCGGCATTGACGCACTGAACCAGGCGCTGGCCGGCTCCGGTCTGGCCGCATATGGCAGCCTGGTGCCGCAACTCGCGCTGCTGGCCATTTTCGGCCTGGTCAGCGGCCTGCTGGACCTGCCCTTCACGCTGTACAGCACCTTTCGCATCGAGGAGCGTTTCGGCTTCAACAAGATGAGCTTCAAACTGTGGCTGGGCGACCTGCTCAAGTCCACGCTGGTCGGTGTGCTGATTGGCCTGCCCATCGTGGCGCTGATCCTCTGGCTCATGGGCAGCACCGGCGTCTGGTGGTGGCTGTGGGCCTGGGGTGCCTGGATGGTGTTCAA
>JAZKIE010000052.1:0-11825 GCA_040385025.1 Pseudomonadota bacterium
GCCGCTTCCCATTGGTCGGCCAGCACTTGTTCTGCCGGGCTCAGGTCCCAGGGCCTGGCATCCTCGCCGTGCGCCTGCAACAGCCGGAGCCAGGCGCGGTAGACCGGCGCCACCAGGCTGGCGTCGCCCAGGGAAGCTTCGAGCGCCGCTCGAAACCGCTGGGCCGCCGCTTCGCGCTCCGCAGGGGAAACATCCTCGCTGTGAAAAATTCTGACGCTGTAGTTCATACCGCGAGTCTATAACTGCGGCTGCGACAGGTTGAGTCCGCAAAAGATTTTCGTTACTCATCTTGCATTAGCGGTGGAGACTTTTGGAAAGTGCCTCCGTACCATCGGATTCTTTTGAAGGAATCCACATGGCACTGCAATCACCGTTCTTCGGCAAGCGAGACAACGAACCCACCACCCTGCGTCACGGCAGTCCCAACCCCAATCCCTACAGCAATGGCGCGTCGACGGCGGGCAGCAGCGCCGCACCCGTGAGCGCGCAGGCCACATCCGCTTCAGCGAACACGGCATCGGCGGGCAGCAGCGCGCGCGAAGGTGGCAGCAAGTTGACGGTGGGCCCCAACATCAAACTCAAGGGCGTCGAGATCACCGACTGTGACACCCTGGTGGTCGAAGGCCTGGTGGAAGCCACCATGGACTCCCGCGTGATCCAGATCGCCGAGCATGGCGCGTTCAAGGGCTCGGCCGAGATCGATATCGCGGAGATTCATGGCGAGTTCGACGGCAACCTCACGGTGCGCCAGAAGCTCGTGATTTATGCCACCGGCAAGGTCACCGGCAAGATCCGCTACGGCAAACTCGTGATTGAAGAGGGTGGCCAGCTCGCCGGCGAAATTCTCTACGGCGCGGTCGCGGGTACCAAGGCTGCGCTGGTCGGCAAGCCGGGTCTGCAGGTCGCCTGAACTGTTCTTGAACAGGGCCTGAGTCGGGCCTGTTGCTACCCCGCCGCCGGGCGGGCGCGGTGTCGCCGGTTTGACGAGGCGGGTGCAGTTGGCGGGCGCAAAATGGCTGGATGAACGCTGTCCATTCCCCCTTGCAGGCCCGCATTGTCCAATGGCAGGTGGCGTCCGGCGACCTGGTTCAGGCTGGCGATGTGCTGCTGATTCTTGAAGCCATGAAGATGGAGCACGAGGTGCGGGCGGGCGCGGCCGGCCAGGTGGGCGAGCTGTTTTTCGCCGCCGATGAGTTGGTGGAAGCCGGTGCGGTGCTCGCGATGCTGCAGGCTGGACCGTCGGGGTCTTCGCCCCTTCCGGCCTCCACCGTGCCCAGAGGGCCAGAAGCACCATCGCAGCGGCAGGGTTTGCGTCCTGACTTGCAGCGTGTGCTCGACCGCCACGCCACCACACAGGATGCCAGTCGCCCTCAGGCCATGGCCAAACGCCATGCGCTCGGCTTGCGCAGCGCGCGCGAGAACATCGCCGACCTCTGCGACGAAGGCTCCTTCAACGAATACGGCGCGCTGGCTGTCGCAGCGCAGCGCGGCCGGCGCAGCGAGGACGACCTGATCGCCAACACGCCGGCCGACGGCATGATTACCGGCATCGCCAGCATCAACGGTGCATTGTTCGGTGACCAGGCCAGCCGCGCGGTGGTGTTGGCCTACGATGCCACCGTGCTGGCCGGCACCCAGGGCATGCGCAATCACCAGAAGACCGATCGCATGCTGGGCATCGCGCTGCAAAACAAGTTGCCGGTAGTTCTGCTTGCCGAAGGCGGGGGTGGCCGGCCCGGCGACACCGACATGCCCATCGTCGCCGGCCTGCATGTCAGCACCTTCGCCAGTTATGCGCGTCTGTCGGGCCAGGTGCCGGTGATCGGCATCGTGGCCGGGCGCTGCTTTGCCGGCAATGCGGCCTTGCTGGGCTGCAGCGATGTGATCATTGCCACCCGGGGCAGCAATATCGGCATGGGTGGGCCGGCCATGGTTGAAGGCGGTGGCCTGGGCGTGTTCACGCCCGAACAGATCGGCCCCAGCAGCGTGCAGCACGGCAACGGCGTGATTGATGTGCTGGTCGATGATGAAGCGCAAGCCGTCGCCGCGGCGCGGCACTACCTGTCTTTTTTTCAGGGCACCGTGAAGGAGTGGCTGGCGCCTGAAGCGGCCAGCTTGCGTGATGCGGTGCCCGAGAACCGCTTGCGGGTGTATGACACGCTGGCGGTCGTGAAGGGTGTGGTGGACAGCGGCAGCCTGCTTTGCCTGCGCAGCGGTTTCGGTGTGGGCATCCACACTGCGCTGGCGCGCATCGAGGGGCGCGCCATCGGTATCCTCGCCAACAACCCGCAGCACCTGGGTGGCGCCATTGACGCCGATGCCGCCGACAAGGCCGCGCGTTTCATGCAGTTGTGCAATGCACACGGCTTGCCGCTGGTGAGTTTTGTCGACACACCCGGTTTCATGGTCGGGCCCGACATGGAGGCTCAGGCCCAGGTGCGCCATGTCAGCCGCATGTTTGTCCTTGCTGCGGCCTTGCGTGTGCCGTTTTTCAGCGTGGTGCTGCGCAAGGGTTACGGCCTGGGCGCCATGGCCATGACGGCCGGCGGCTTTCATTCACCGATGTTTACCGTGGCCTGGCCCACCGGTGAGTTCGGCGCGATGGGGCTGGAAGGCGCTGTCAAACTCGGCTACCGCAAGGAGCTTGAGGCGGTGCCTGAAGGGCTCGAGCGTGATGCCTTGTATGAAAATCTGGTGGCGCGCCAGTACGAAAGCGGCAGCGCGATCAACATGGCTGCCACGCTGGAGATCGACGCGGTGATCGACCCGGCGGACACGCGCCATTGGCTGGCGCGCGGGCTTGCGTCATCCCGCACCACACCCGCTGGCGGCGGGCAGCCTGTAGACACCTGGTAGCACCGCAGGCTGCGTCGCCAGGACAGCCACCCGTTCAGCCCCAGGGCATGGTGAAGGTTTTGCCGTTGCAGAACGATTTCATGGCCTCCTGTACGCCTTCCTTGTAGCCCAGCCCGGAGTCCTTGATGCCGCCGAAGGGCGTGAGCTCGATGCGGTAGCCCGGCACTTCCCACATGTTCACCGTGCCCACCACGAGTTCGGTGGCAAAACGCATGGCGTAGTCCATCCGGTTGGTGCAGACCCCTGACGACAGGCCGAACGCCGTGCCATTGGAGATGCGGATGGCTTCATCAATGTCCTTGAACGTGATGATGGGCGAGACGGGACCGAAGGTTTCTTCGCGCACCAGCGCCATGTCCGGCCTGACCTTGTCGAGCACTGTTGGCGAATACAGTGCGCCGTCGCGCACATTGCCGGTGAGCAGTCGCGCCCCTTGCGAAACGGCCTCGGCCACGCGTGCCTCAAAAAGCCGGGCTGCTTCCTCGTCGATGACGGTGCCCATATCGTTGGTGGCGTCCATGGGGTCGCCGTGTTTCCAGCGCAGTGTTTTTTCGAGCACATGCCCGGTGAATTCACGCGCCACCGATTCATGCACCAGCATCCGTTTGACGGCTGTGCAGCGCTGGCCGGAGTTCTTGTACGAACCCGCGACGGCGAGATCGGACGCCTTGTCCAGGTCGGCGTCCTCCATCACGATCAGGGGATCGTTGCCGCCCAGCTCCAGAACGATGCGCCGGTAGCCGGCCCGCGAGGCGATGTACTTGCCGATGGACACCCCGCCGGTGAAGGTGATCAGGTCCACATGCGGGTTCGTCAGCATCTCGTCGGCAATTTCACGCGGGTCGCCGGTGACGACCTGGAACATCTCAGGCGGCAGGCCTGCTTCGTACAGGATGTCGGCCAGGAAGAGTGCGGACAGTGGCACCTTCTCGGAAGGCTTGAGCACCATGCGGTTGTTGGTGGCAATGCTGGGCACAACCTTGTGCGCCACCTGGTTCATCGGGTGATTGAACGGCGTGATGGCCGTGATGACCCCTTGCAGCGGCTCGCGTGTGGTGATGACCTTGCGCTTCTTGCCGTGTGGCGTCAGGTCGCAGGAAAACACCTGGCCGTCGTCGCGCAGTGCCTCGTTGGCACCGAACACCAGCACGTCCGCCACCCGGCCGATCTCGTACATCGAGTCCTTTTTGCACAAGCCCGACTCCAGCGTGATCAGGGTCGAGGCCTCTTCCGCCCGGGCTCGCAGCAGGGCCGAAGCCTTGTTCAAAATGCTGGAGCGCTCGTAACGCGAAAGCGTGGGGCGGAAGGCGTGCGCAATGCGGTAGGCCTCGCGCACATCTTCCAGGGTGGCGAGCGGCACGGTTCCCACCCGTTCGCCGTTGTAGGGGTTGTGCACGGCGAGCGTGCGATCCCGCGATAGGCGCTCACCGCCTATGCGCAGTGTTTCGGCGCGGAAATACCGGCTGTCGAGGGCGGCGTTCATGCAACTTTCTCCAGGCTGGCTGTGCCAATGAAATTTTTTCCGCGCGCGCCCTGCTGGGCGTGACGCAGCATGGCCTCGGCTTCCGCGTCACCCACGCCGTAGTCTGAAAACCGGGTGTTGACGCCCAGGCCTTCGATGAAAGAGGCAAGAAAACGGGGCGCGTCGGCGAGCGGCATGCCCAGTGCCTGGGCCAGCACCTGGTCACGGTCCTTGCTGTGGCCGATGGCACGCTCCAGCACCATGGGCAGCGAGAAGGAGCAGGCAATACCATGCGGCAGGCCGTAGCGAAGCGTCATCTCGTAGGATATGGAGTGAGCCAGCGCCGTTTTGGTATTGGAAAAAGCCATGCCGGCCTTGAGGGCCGCGAGCGCCATGCGGCCGCGCAACTCAAGGCTCGTGGGCTCGCGCATCAGGGCTGGCAGCACGGCGAGTGTGTCACGCACGGCGGCAATGGCAAATGTATCGGAGATGGGGTTGGCGTTGACGTTCCAGATCGACTCCAGCGCGTGGGACAGCGCATCGAGCCCGCTTTGCAGGGTCACCGATGCGGGCAGCGACAGCATCAGTTCGGGGTCGATCACTGCATAGGCCGGCCAGGTCTCGCGCAAATGCAGCGAGTACTTTTTCTGCCTGTTCCGGTCCCAGATCGTGGCCCATGGCGTGACCTCGCTGCCAGTGCCTGCAGTGGTTGGCACGGCGATCAGCGTCTTGAAACGCGTAGGCGCGAAAACGGACTCGCCGGCCAGGCCCGCGATCATGTCGTCAAAGCGGCCGCTGGCATTGCCCACCATCAGCGCCTTGGCGGTGTCGATGGCGCTGCCGCCGCCCACGGCGATGATGACCTCGGTGTCCGCCTGAGAGCGCCAGAAGTCCTCCCAGGTGCTGGCGAGTTCGGCCACGTCAGGGTTGGGCTGCACCTGGTCGATCACGCAGGTGAGGCTGTCGCCCAGCACGCGCCTGACGCGCTCGAGCAGGCCGATGGCGCCGGCTTCGGGGAAAGTCACGAGGGCTGCCTTGCGGCCGGCCAGCAGTTCCGGCAGGCGCGACAGGGCGCCTGCCCCGTACACGCTTTGGACGGGATTGAAATAATTTGCGGTCATGTTGTTCTTCAGGTGAGGGTGGCTTCGGCGTGGCTGGCGACATGGTTCAGCGCCAGGTCGAAAACATCAAAATTGCGCAATCTGCGTCCTGCTGCCAGACCTTGCAGCCGGCAGTTGAAAAGCAGCGGCACCTTTTGTTCAGACAGGCCGCCATGGGAGCGCAGGGGAACCGTGAGGCCGGAGAGGTCGTGTTCGGCCGCGCGCGTACCGAGAACCGTGATGTGGTCGGACACCACCACCAGGTCGCCGATGCGGTCGGGCGGCAGCTCGAAGCGCTGCGCAGCCTCGTCGCGGGTGAGTACGGCCTCGATGCCGTCCGTGGCCATCAGTTGCGATGCAAGGGATGCCGCCCGGGAGGTATCGCCGAGGTACACGGTGGCGAACGAGCCCAGCGCGCCGTGGTGCACCACGTAGGGGTCGGTGATGGGCAGGATGACGCGGGTGTTTCCGGCACCGGCCATCGCGTCCAGCACCTCTTGCAGGAAGACGATGCGGGGCTGACCCGCTGCATCGGTCTTGGGACTCATGCCGTGGTCGGCGGTGAGCGCGATCACCGCGCCCAGCTTGTCCATCTGCGCCAGGTAGCCATCCATCATGGCGTAGAAGTCGTTGGCACCTGCCGTACCGGGCGCGCATTTGTGCTGCACGTAGTCGGTGGTTGACAGGTACATCACGTCGGGCCGCTCGGTTTCCAGCAACTTCACGCCGGCGGCGAAGACGAATTCGCTGAGGTCTGCGCTGTACACCGACGGCACAGGCTTGCCGACCAGTGCCGGCACGTTGTCAATGCCGCCGTTGGCAAGCGTCGCCTTGTCGGCCTTCTCGGCTGAAAAGCAGATGCCCGTCATGCCGTGGCCCAGCAGCCCGCGCAGCTTGTCCTTGGCTGTGACCACCGCGACTTTCAGACCGGCGTCCGTCATCGCTGCAAAGATGGTGCCGGCCCTGAGGTAGGCGGGGTCGTTCATCATCACTTCCTTGCCGGTGGCCGGGTCCAGGAAGTAGTTGCCGCAAATGCCGTGCACCGAGGGTGGTGCACCGGTGACGATGGACAGGTTGTTGGGGTTGGTGAAGCTGGGCACCACGCAGTCGCCGACCAGTGAGGCGCCGCCTTCCAGCATGCGCTTCAGATACGGCGCGACACCCGCCTGGATGGCCTGGGTGATGTAGTCTGGCTCGCAGCCATCGACGCAGATGACCACAACAGGCCGGGCCGGCAGGCGGTAGTCGCGGCCGTTGGCATGGACGCTCATGAGTTTGCGGTCCATCAGTGTGCTCCCTGCTGAATCCAGGCGCGCAGCTTGCTCGACACGTAGTCGGCTGTCATCACCATGGCCACGATCACCAGGATGCAGGTGGCGGTGTCCTGGTACTGGAACAGTTTCATGCTGCCCACCAGCTCGAAACCGATGCCGCCCGCGCCCACCATGCCGAGCACGGTGGCCTGGCGCAGGTTGGTCTCGAAGCGGTAGAGGATCACGGCGATCCATGCCGTCACCACTTGCGGAATCACGCCGAAGATGATGGTCTGGATCGGTCCCGCGCCGGTTGAGCGCAGGGCTTCAATCGGTCCCTGGTCGATGTCCTCGATGGACTCGGCGAAGAACTTGCCCAGCATGCCCGCGCCGTGCAGCGCCAGCGCCAGCACGCCGGGAAAGGGGCCGAGGCCGACGGCCGCCACAAAGATCAGCGCCAGGATGATCTCGTTGATGCCGCGCATGATGTTGAGCAGTTGCCGCGTGGCATGGAACACCGCCAGGTTGGGCGAAATGTTGCGCGCCGCCAGGAAACAGACCGGCACTGCCAGCACGATGGCCAGCAGCGTGCCCCAGACGGCGATTTGCACCGTCTCGATGGCCGGCTTGATCAGCTTCTGGGCGAACTCCCAGTTGGGCGGGAACATGCGGGAGAGGAAGTCGGCGATCCAGGGTGCGCCCTTGTAGAGCTCGGTCACGCTCACCTGGCTGCCGATGGCGGCCCACCAGATGATGCCGATGCCGCCTGCCGCGGCGACCAGGTATTTCCACCAGCCGGCGTTGCCGCCGCTGGCCCCCACGAGGAGGTTATAGCGTCCGATTGCAATCATGATTTCTCCAGGGTGAAGGCTGCCTGGCGCGATGTGAGCGAGGCAGGTGGTGTGTGGCGGGAAGCCGCTGTTGCGGCGGCGGAGGTGGAAGCCTGTTCCACCGCGATCTGTGCGACCTGCGCAGCAGGCACGGCGTCGGTGGCCGAGGTTTCCACGCCTTCGGGGTAGATGCGGTGCAGGGCTTCTTCGGTCAGTTCGTCGGGTCGGCCCTCAAACACGATGCGGCCTCCTGCCACGCCGACAATGCGCTCGCCGAACTCCATGGCGTAGTCGACCTGGTGCAGGTTGCAGATCACGGTGATGCCGCTTTCGCGGCTGGCCTCGCGCAGGCAGCCGAGCACGCTGCGCGACGTCTTGGGGTCCAGGCTGGCCACCGGCTCGTCGGCCAGGATGACCTTGGGCCGCTGGGCCAGGGCGCGGGCAATACCCACGCGCTGCTTCTGCCCGCCCGACAGCGTGTCGGTGCGCACATCGGCCTTGGCTTCCAGACCGACGCGGCGCAGGCTGTCACGCGCGATGGCGACGTCCTTGGCCGGGAACAGCTGAAACCATGACATCACCGCCGGCATGGCCGACAGGCGCCCTGTCAGTACGTTCTTGAGCACCGACAGGCGCGGCACGACGTTGTAGTGCTGGAAGATCATGGCCACGTCGCGCCGCACGTTGCGCAGACCGGCACGGTCGCCGTGCGATTGCACGCCATCCACGCTGATCTCGCCAGTGGTGGGCTCGGTCAGGTGGTTGATGCAGCGCAGCAGCGTGGACTTGCCGGCCCCCGAGGCGCCCAGCACCACCAGGAACTCGCCCTTGCGCACCGACAGGTCGATGTGGTGCAGCGCTTCGAAGTTGCCGTAGCGCTTGGACAGACCCTTGATCTCGACCATGGTTTCACTTTTGCCGGCAGTCATTTCATCTTCCTCAGGTCGAGGTTGAGCAGCTTGGCGGTGTCGCGGATGACGTCGTAGGCCGCGTCATTGGTCGGCTTGAAGCCGTTCAACATGCCCTGGTCGGACCACGGGATGTCCTTGACTTCAAGGAAGGCGGCCTGCACACGCTTCTTCAGGTCGGCAGGCAGGTCCTTGCGCCACACAGTGGGGGACTCGGGAATCGGATCGGACTCCCAGACCACATGGATGTCTTCGCGTTTGGCCAGGCCCTTGGCAATCGCCGCATCGAGGATGCGGTCGGCGATCGCGGCGGCATCGACCTTGCGGTTCTGCACCGCGATGGCGTTGGAGTCATGCGAGCCCGAGAAAAGCACGCGGCTGAAGTCCTTGTCGGTGTTAAAACCTGCCTTCATCAGCCCGGCCTTGGGGAACAGGTGGCCCGACGTGGAGCTGGGGTCCACGAAGGCGAAGGTTTTGCCCTTGAGGTCGTTCACGGTCTTGATGCCGCTGGCCTTGTTGGTGATGACCAGGCTGCGGTAAGACGTGCGGCCGGCCTTTTTGGTTTCCGCGACGGCGAAGGCCTCAATATCCGCGATGGTGGCGCCCAGCACATAAGAGAAGGGCCCGAGGTAGGCAACGTCCAGCCGCCTGGAGCGCAGTGCCTCGATCACGCCGTTGTAGTCAGCGGCGACAAAAGGCTTGACCGGCATGCCCAGCGCCTTGGACAGCATGTCCATCATCGCCTGGCTGTTGGCAATCATGGCGCGGGAATCTTCAGAGGGGATGAGTCCGACGGTCAACACGGACTGGGCGCGGGCGCCCGTCGAAAACGAAGCCATAGGCGCGCCAATGGCGGCGGCTGCTAGCAGGTTGCGGCGAGTAATCATGCTGTTTGTCTCCATCTGTGGCTGGCGATCAGGCCAACCGGGGTTTATTGCAACGCAACTGCCTGCGCATGTGCGGCGGTCACGAAGGTGGCGATGCTCTGACTTTTCTGGACTCATCTATTCGACACAGGGCCATTCTTGAGTAGGCGCAAGTATTTATCCAATTCAAAAATTTGGTGATTTGTATATATTTAATCTATAGTTACTCGGGGATAACACCTAGCATCCAGCAAGGAGAGCCGCCATGCGCCTGACGCAGTTGAGGTCTTTTTACGCAGTCGCCCGCATGGGCAGCTTCACCCGCGCCGCCGAGTTGCTGCATGTGAGCCAGCCCACCGTGACGACACAGGTCGGTTTGCTCGAGTCGCGTTACGACGTCGAGCTTTTTCATCGCCACGGCCGCAGCGTCAAGCTCACCGAGCTGGGCGAGCAACTCATGCAGCTGGCCCAGCAGGTGTTCAGCCTGGAGGCCGATGCGGTCCATTTGTTGGGGGATGCGGGTGAGTTGCGGTCCGGCCACCTGCGAGTGGCGGCCGTCGGGCCCTACCATGTGACGAAGATGCTGGTGGACTTCAACCAGCGCTACCAGGGCGTCAAGGTGTCGGTCAGCACCGGTAATTCGCAGGACGTGCTTGATCGCCTGCTGGATTACCGCGCCGATGTCGGCGTGCTCGCGCAGCTGGTCAGCGATTCGCGCTTTCTTTCGGTTCCATTCAGCATGCATCCGGTGGTCATCTTCACCTCGTCCACGCATCGTTTTGCCCGCCGGCGCAACATTCGCATGGCTGACCTGCAGGGTGAGCGGATGATTCTGCGCGAGCAGGGCTCCACCACACGCAAGGCGCTGGAGCTGGCCTTGCACAAGGCCAACGTGCAGACAGAGGTGGTGATGGAGATCAGCAGCCGCGAAGTGATCCGCGAAACGGTGGCCAAAGGGATTGGCATCGCGGCGGTATCGCTGGTCGAGTATGTGCCGGGCCCGGGCCTGCACATGGTTCACATCAGCGATGCGGAGATCCACACCCACGCGCATGTGTTGTGCCTGGCCGAGCGGCGCGAAATGCGCATGGTGCGCGCCTTCCTCGACACCATCGTGTCACCGGCCGAGGCGCCGCGCGGCCAGCGGACTGCACCAAGGACGGCGGCCTGAGCCAGGCGTGATGCCTCAGGCCAGCCAGCGCGCCAGCAAGGGCAGCAGCAAGGAGGCCAGCACCACCTGCACACCCAGCGCCAGGCCCGCATAGGCGCCGGCGTCGGCATTGACCTGCATCGCGCGCGCCGCACCTATGCCATGTGACACCGTGCCCAGCGCAAAGCCACGCGCCGCCCAGCCGGCGGCGTCGAGCGGAATGCGGCACAGGTCGAACAGGTACTTGCCGGCCAGTGCGCCGACCAGGCCGGTCATGACCGCAAACACGGCAGCCAGCGCCGGGATGCCGCCGATTTTTTCGGCAATCCCCATGGCCACTGGTGCGGTGACGGATTTGGGCGCCAGCGACAGCAGCACCTCTGCGGGCAAGCCGACGGCCCAGCCCAGCGCCACGGCCGAGAGCATGGTCGCCGCGCCGCCGGCCAGCGCCGCCAGCAGCAGCCGGCCCCAACGCTCGCGCAACTCGATGCGCCGTTGCCACAGCGGCCAGGCCAGCGCCACCACGGCCGGCCCGAGCAGGAAGTGGATGAACTGCGCGCCGGCGAAATAGGTCGGGTAAGGCACGCCGGTGGTCAGCAGCACCGCGGCGATGACCAGCACCGTCCAGAACACCGGATTGGCCCAGGCCGCCTGTTGCAGCCGTGCATAAGCAGCCTGGGCCAGCACATACACCACCAGCGTCGCCGTCAGGCCGAACAGCGGCGTGGCGGAGAGGTAGACCCAGAGTTCAACGAATTTTGGCATCGCCCTTGCGCCACAAGAAGTTCAGTGTCAGCGCCGTGACCACCAGACCGATCAGCGTCGACAGGCCGATGACCAGCAGCAGGCGGCCGCCATACTCGCCGAGCAGGGACAGGTGCGTCATGACACCGACACCGACCGGCACAAACAGCAGCGACAAATGCGCGAGCAGAAAGTCGGCACAGGCGGCCACCGGCTCCCGCACCAGCGGCCAGTTCAGCGCCAGCAGCAAGAGCATCATGCCCACCACCGGACCCGGAAAAGGCAGGGACAGCGCACGCGACAGCAGCTCGCCAATGGACTGCAACAGCAGCAACCAGGCCAGGCCGCGCAAGCCTTGCATGGCTAGAACCTGGGGAGATCAGGGTGCGGGATATTGCCGCCGCGCACCAGCATCTTCCCGTACTCGGCGCAGCGCTGCAGCGTCGGAATCACCTTGCCGGGATTGAGCAAGCCCAAGGGATCGAAAGCGCGCTTGACGCCAAACATCTGCTCGTTTTCTGCAGCCGAGAACTGCACACACATGGAGTTGAGTTTTTCCACACCGACGCCGTGTTCGCCGGTCACCGTGCCGCCCATGGCGACGCTGGTTTCCAGGATGTCGGCGCCGAACAGTTCGCAGCGATGCAGCTGGTCGG
>JAZKIE010000053.1:0-4630 GCA_040385025.1 Pseudomonadota bacterium
CGCGCGAAGTCTCCATGCTGTTTGCCGCGCTGATAGGCGGGCATTTGCTGGGCGAGGGTGACCGGCTGCAGCGCGCCTTTGGCGCCGCGCTGATCGCCCTGGGTGTGATGGCGCTGGCGCTGGGCTGACCGACAATCGGTGCATGAGCCTGCTGATCGGATGCGATTTTTCCAGCGCGCCCACGCGCCGCAAACCCATTGTCCTGGCCTTGGGTTCCAGCGCCGGCGGGCGCGTGCAGCTTGCCCGCCTGCTGCCACTGGCCACCCTTGATGCCTTTGAGGACTGGCTGCGCCAGCCGCAGAACTGGCTGGGCGCGTTTGATTTTCCGTTCGGGCTGCCGCGTGAACTGGTCGAGCAGCTCGGCTGGCCGCCCGCCTGGCCCGCGCTGATGGCGCATTACGCGTCGCTGAGCCGCGCCGAGATTCGCCAGATCTTTGCCGCGTTTTGCGACGCCCGCCCGGTCGGTGGCAAGTTTGCGCACCGCGCCACCGACAGGCCGGCCGGCTCCAGCCCGTCGATGAAGTGGGTCAATCCACCGGTTGCCTGGATGCTGCATGCGGGTGTGCCGCGCCTGCTGGCAGCCGGTGTGCACCTGCCCGGTCTGCACGACGGTGACCACAAGCGCGTCGCACTGGAAGCCTACCCCGGCCTGCTGGCGCGCGAGGTGCTCGGCCAGCGCTCCTACAAAAGCGACGACCGCCTGAAGCAGACACCGGAGCGGCTGATTGCCCGCAAGGACCTGATCACCGCGCTGGAGATGGGTCAGACCCGCCTGGGCCTGCGCCTGAAACTGACCCACGCCCAGCGCGACACGCTGGTTGACGACGCCAGTGGTGACGGACTCGACGCCGTGCTCTGCCTGATGCAGGCCGCCTGGGCCCAGGCGCAGCACGCGCAGGGTGCGCGGTGTTATGGCTTGCCGGCGCAGATGGATCCGCTCGAGGGCTGGATCGTCACCGCCTGAACAAATCGGCCCTCAGCCCATATCCCGTTTGCGTGAGCAGCTATAAAATGAATAGCAAATGACATCTTCCTGGCTGGCTGACGGGGTGTTGCTGGTTCACCTGCTGTTCATTGTGTTTGCGGTGGGCGGCGGGGCGCTGGCCTTGCGCTGGCGCTGGATGCCCTGGCTGCACCTGCCCGCGCTGGCCTGGGGCGCGACGGTGGAGTTCACCGGCTGGATCTGCCCGCTGACACCGCTGGAAAACGCCTTGCGCCGGGCCGCCGGTGCGGCCACCTACAGCGAGACCTTCATCGAACGTTATCTGATGCCCGTGATCTACCCCGGCGAGCTGACGCGCGAGTTGCAGTGGACCCTGGGCGCGCTGCTGCTGGTGATCAATGGCGTGGTGTACGCCGTGGTTTGGCGCCGCCGGAAGCGCCCGCAGTGACCGGGCTGCGAATCTGCGTTGTTTTGCTGGTGCTGTGGTGGGATGGCGGCAGCGCCCAGGCGTCCGGCGGCTGGAGCGGCACCGCCACACGTATCGCCGATGGCGACACGTTGTGGGTGCGTCCCGCTTTGGGTGGACGGCCGGTCAAGATACGGGTTCATGGCATCGATGCGCCCGAGATCTGCCAGGCTGGTGGCCCGGCCTCTCGCGCAGCACTGGCGCGGCGCGTGGCGGGCCGGCGGCTGGAGGTCAGCCCGCAACGCCAGGACGACTACGGCCGCACCGTCGCGGTCCTCCATCTGGAGGGCGAAGATATCGCCGGCTGGATGGTCGGCCAGGGCCACGCCTGGTCTTACCGTTTTGGCCGGGATGGCGGTCCGTATGCGCCACAGCAAGCGCGCGCTCAGTCCGCAGCGCGCGGCTTGTTTGCCGACCCGCTGGCCGTGGAGCCACGCCTGTTTCGCAAGCGCCATGGCTCCTGCGATCCGGCACGCGAACGGCTGTGAAGAGCCGGGGGCTGCGTCCTACATCGAATTGCGTCGCTGCTGACGAGGGGTTTCCCGCTGAAAAACTACAGTGGATGTGTGCCTGCCATACCGGCGGGTGTCATTTAAAGGAAGCACCATGAACAAACACCAGGTTGAAGGCCGGGTTGACCAGGCCAAAGGCAAGGCCAAAGAAGTGGCTGGGCGTGTGGTTGGTAACGAAAACCTGGAAGCCGAAGGTCTGGCCGACCAGGTCAAGGGCAAGGCCCAGTCAGGCTACGGCGATGCCAAGGAAGGCGCCAAGGATGCCGCCAAAAAGGCCATCGACAAACTCTGAGCCGCGCGCTCACATCCCCATCTGAAAGGAGATTCACCATGATCAAACAATCTACATCTACAGGCGCTGTGCGCCGTCCCCTGGCTGCTGCCGTGTGTTCGGTTGCCGTGCTGATGGCGCTCGCCGCCTGCGGAAAAACCGACGACGGCAAAACGGTCGGCCAGTCGATTGACTCGGGCATTGCCAAAACCGAACAGGCCGCCAAGGATGCGGGCAATGCCATGAAGGATGCGACCAAGGATGCCAAGGCGTCCGGCAGCCAGGCCAGCACCACGATGGGCGAAAAAATTGACGACGCCGTCATCACGACCTCGGTCAATGCCAGCTTTGCCAAGGACACCGACCTGAGCGCCATCAAGATCAATGTCGATACCAAAGACGGTGTCGTTACGCTCAACGGTCCGGCCCCGACGGCTGCCGCCAAGGACAAGGCCACTGACCTCGCCAAGCAGGTCAAGGGCGTGGCCTCGGTGAACAACCAGCTGGTGGTCAAAGCCAGCTAAGGGCTTGCCATGCCCCGGCAAGCGCCCTCAGGGGCGCTTTTTTTTGCCTGTCACTTTTGAGCACTGAAGTTAGCCGTTGAGCGAGTCTCGCTGGTCTCCGTTCATGCCGCGATGAAAAAAGCCCGACCTGAAAAGACCGGGCTTTTGTGGTCCGGCGCGAACGCCGGACCTGTCATTGGCTGACTTGACTTAAGGACGAACGACGATGTCGTTGCGCACAGCACGGACGTTTTTGGTGTCGCGGGCAATGGTTTCAGCCTGGGCTTTTTCCGTGGCGGACTTGGCGAAACCGGACAGCTGCACCGTGCCATTCAGGGTTTCAACATTGAGTGCGGTAGCGGAAACAGTTTTGTCCGATGCAAATTTGGCTTTGACAGCGGTGGTGATAGCGGCGTCGTCCACATAGGCGCCGGCTGTCTGCTGACCACGCCCCACGGCGCAACCGGTGCTGATGATGGTGATGCCGGCGAGGGCGGCGAAAGCAATGGCGCGAGCGTATTTCATGATTTTTTCCTTGAGGTGTGTAAAATTTTTTGGTGCGGTGAGTTGAGAAGCTGGCCGACTGACGGCACCACGCCGGTCGGTTTGCATATGGGGTTTATCGAGGACGGTCGGGGTGGCGGCGCCCTGGTTCACGCGAACCGAGGATCAGGGACTGAACCACGCCCGTCAGTTGTGTTGACTTGAGCATCGCAATCGCCACGCCCGTCAACGAAATCAGGCGCCAGGGGCGAAGCACCACCAGGGCGATCCCGGTACCGGCGGCAATCCCCAGCAATTTCAAGGGCTGCTCTTTGGCATAGGTTTGCATCATGGGTTTGGCAACATCCAGCGCCAACTGCGCGGGATGCGATTGCCACCAGGATTGGCCGACCTGTTTGATCAGGTCCCAGGAACCGGACGATGCATCGATGCCGGATTCACTGATATCGGATTGCCCGTCCGCATCTGCATCCACCGGTTGATTCATCTCCGGGTCGTCACGGTGCATGTCCCGGATGATGGCCTGGCGGCTGGCTGCCAGACGCTGTTGGGCGGTGATTGAGGTGCTTGTCATGCGGATCTTTTCATGAGGCTGAACGCAAGGCCTGCGCGTCGCGATCGACCTGCGCCCTGACCTCCGCAAAGTGGCTGGACAGCGATGGTTTGCGGGCGATCAGCAAGGCCACGATCGTCAGGATGAAAACCGCCAACGGCACCGCGACCAAGGCCCAATGAAACGGCGTGGTGACCATCGCGAGCATCACGGCCACACCGGTCAAAATCAAAAACGCGATGGCGCACACAGCAACCATGACCCAGGCAATGACCCTGCCAAGAAAGTCAGTGCCCGCTTCAGAGGCCTCATCACGAATCAGCTCTGCATACCCCGCCAAATGGTCCATCAAAAGATGGGGCCGGCGGATCAGGGTGGAGATAAACGGGTGCAGCATGGCTGGTCGGTACAACGCGGTTTAAGAGTGCAGGGACAGATCAACGCGAATCGCGATGGCGGGTGGAGGCGACCAGCAGTGCGACCGCCGCGCCAACGGCTGCGGCAATCAGCACGGCTTTGACCGGCTCATTGGCCACATAACGTGTCGTGGCATCGGCGTAACGGTGCATGGAACGCTGGGCGCGCTCGCTGGCTTCAGCAGCCATGTCCATGCTTTGGCGCGCAAGTTTTTGGGCTTGCGTCGCGAGCTTGTCGACCATGGGATCAATGCTGCCGCGCAACTGGCGGACCTTGCTCTCGGCCTTGTCCAGCGTCTCGTTGGCCAGGCTGCGGCTGCTTTCCACGGCATGCTCGGCACCGCTGATCATCTGGTCGGACAGGTGACGCGCACCAGCCAGTGCTTCCTGGGTGGATGGGATGTGGGAGCTGGGGGTTTTCATGTTGAGGTCCTTGAAGTTGAGAAAAGGCCGGATAAACAG
>JAZKIE010000053.1:4730-7357 GCA_040385025.1 Pseudomonadota bacterium
TCGGGTCAGTTGCGTTTCATCAAGCCAACCACGAAGCTGACCACCGCGAAGATCGCGAAGATGAAAAACAAAATCTTGGCAATTTCGACCGCGCCGGCGGCGATACCGCCGAAGCCGAACACGGCTGCAATCAATGCAATCACCAGAAAGACAACGGAATAGTGCAGCATGTCGATCTCCTTGCAGGGCGGTGCCCATGGGTTGCGGCGCTCGCAATTGAAACACCTGCTGCAAGGTTAAGGGGGGCGCTCAAAAGCGTTCATCGGTGAGGGTCGGCTGGCCCTGTCGGGAAGCGCGATGACGCTGTGTAGGACGATGCCGTCCCGGATTTTTGAACAGCAAAGCCGTCTCGCGGCCACCGCTTTTTCAGTCAACAGCGGGCAGGCTTCGTGGCGCCCGGCCACTGCCAGAAAATGCTCAGGGAGCCTTCGCCACCTTGGGCAACACGGCAAAAATGCGCGTGCCCTGTCCGGGGCTGGATGCCACGGTCAGCCGGCCACCCGCAGCTTCCACCCGGTGCCGCATGCCGGCCAGGCCGTGGCTGGTGGTGCCGACCTTCGTGCTGTCGAAACCCTTGCCATCGTCCTTGACCTCGACGGTGAGGTAGCTGTCGAAGCTGTGCAGGCTGATCTCGGCGTGTTTGGCCTCGGCATATTTGCCCATATTGGTCAGCGACTCCTGCACCAGGCGGTAAACCGTGAGCTGCGCCGAGCCGCCGATCTCCACCATTTCGAGGTCGGTGATGATGTCCAGCCCGGACCGGTCCTCAAATTCGCGCGCCAGGATTTCCAGCGAGGCGACCAGGCCCAGGTGCGACAGCGACGAGGGCCGCAAGTCTTCGACAATGCGGCGTTTGAGCGCGATGCCACTGTTCAGCGTCTCAATCAAGTGCTGAATCCGTTCGTTGGCTTCGGGTGTGTTGACCCCCAGCCTGGACTTGATGCGGGCCACGTCAAGTTTGGCCGCCGTCAGCAAGGCGCCCAGCTCGTCGTGCAACTCCCGCGCCAGGTGGCCGCGCTCGTCTTCGCGCACCTGCTGCAGGTGGGTGGCCAGTTCAGCCAGCGTGGCGGTGCGCTCCCGCACCTCCTTGTCGAGCTGGTCGCGCTCGCGCTGCAGGGACTCCTGTTCGCGCCTGCCGGAGTCCAGCAGCGCCCGGGTCTGGCGCAGATACATGTAAAACGCCAGCAAACCGGCCAGCGCCATCAATGCGATGCCCAGGCGCGACAGCTGCAGTGAGCGGGTAATCTGGATTTGCGCTGCCTGCATTTTCGAATTGCTCGACTGAATCAGTTTGTTGATCTGGCTGCGGATGGCGTTCATCTGCTCCATGCCGACATCGGTGGTCAGCACAAACTTCCAGGCTTCTTCATTGCCCTGCTTGCGCATGCGCACGCTCAGGTCCATCTCGGCGAGCTTGCGCGACACGTTGTGCGACAGCACGCCAAACTGGGCCAATTCTGCGGGGTAGGGCGCGTAAAGTCGGCGCAAGTTATCCGATGTCTGGTTGATATTGGCGGAAGCCGCGTCGTAAGGCTCCAGGTACTTGGGATCACCCGTGAGCAAGTAACCCCGTTGCCCGGTTTCGGCGTCAAGCATCTGTTGCAACAACTTGTTGATGGAGCCCCGCGTTTCCTGGGCCTCCTCAATGCTGGTGGCCGCCTGGGTCGACAGGCGAAAACCGGCTTCGTTGATGGAGATCAAAATGACGGCCGCAAGCACCGCCAAAGGCAGGCTGATCGCCATTTTGGGTATTGCAAACCATCGCATCGTGATCTCCGGTCCGTATTTCAATCGAAAATTCGTGAATAATCGCTCTAGGGGCAAAAAAGCCGTCGTAATTGCGCGACGCTGTGTTGAAGCATTGTGCCGCGTTGAAACGCTGGCCTAAAAAAGGAAAAGAAATGATCAAAATCGGGATTGTTGATGACCATGCCATCGTGCGTTCGGGGCTCAAACAGTTCTTTTCCGACCAGGTCGATTTGCGGGTGGTTGGCGAAGCGGCCAGCGGCCGTGAAGCCATCGACCTGGTGCGCAACGTCGAGCTCGACATCCTGGTGATGGACCTGTCCATGCCGGGACAAAGCGGCATTGACGCGCTGGCCATGATTCGCGCCAAGGCGCCCGATGTGGGCATCCTGATCCTCAGTGGCTACCCGGAAGAGCATTACGCGGTGAACCTGATCCGCCAGGGTGCCAGCGGCTACCTGAACAAGGAGTGCGATCCGATGGAGATCGTCAACGCGATTCGCGTGATCTCGCTGGGCAAGCGCTACATCACGCCGGCCGTGGCAGAGTTGCTCGCCCAACAGCTCAATCGCAAAAATGACGCTACGCCCCATGAACAACTTTCTGAGCGCGAATTTCAGGTTTTCCTGAAACTGGCCAAGGGTGAAACTGCGGGTGACATTGCCAAGGCGCTGTCGCTGAGCGTGAAGACGGTCAGCACCTACCGGACCCGCGTGATGGAAAAAATGAGTCTTGCTTCCAACAGCGACCTGACCTACTACGCGCTGAAGAACAAGCTGATTGACTGATCACGGGCCGGCATCGGCCGGCGATTGCGCCAGGCAGTAGTCCACCAGCGCGTCAATCTCGTTGGATTTGTCGAACACGGCATCCACACCCAG
>JAZKIE010000054.1:0-2039 GCA_040385025.1 Pseudomonadota bacterium
CGCCCCACTGATTATTTCTTCTGACCACTTCCATGCAACGGGCCGCCGCTCTCCTATTTGTCGCCTTCTCGGTGATGTGTGGCGCCGCGAGCGGCGCTGTGACCGGCGCTGACAGCTCTTCAGACAAGAGCAAGAAAAACACTTCCCAAAACGCGGCGGCAGAGAAAAAGCGTCAAAGCACGCCACGCCCCCCGCCTCGAACGGAAATCCGGGACGGTGAGGCCGAGGCGCGGCTGATCGAGATTTACAAACTCGCGGGTCAGGCCAAGGGGCGGGAAGCGCTCGCCAAGGCGGAGCGCCTGGTCAACACCCACCCCAACTTCCAGCTCGCGCAACTGGTGTACGGCGATTTGCTGGCGGCTCAGGCGCGCCCCCTGCGCACCCTGCGCACCTTGGGTGATGTGCCCGACGATACGGCCAAAGCCGGCGCCGGCATGCTCGGCGACCTGCGCCAGGAGTCGCTGCTGCGCCTGAAAGCGCTGCGCGAACGACCGGCAGCCGGCACCATCCCCTCACAGTTTCTGGCGCTGTCACCGCGCAACAAACATGCGATCGCGGTCGACGCCTCGCGGGCCCGCCTCTACCTGTTTGAAAACACCCCCACCGGCCTCAAGCTGCTGGCCGACTACTACATCTCGGTGGGCAAAGCCGGCACCGAAAAAACCGTTGAGGGCGATTCACGCACGCCGCTCGGTGTTTATTTTGTGACCAGCAACCTGGACCCGAAGTCGCTCAAGGACTTCTATGGCTCCGGTGCCCTGCCCATCAACTACCCCAACGCACTGGACCTCAAGCGCGGCAAGACCGGCGGTGGCATCTGGCTGCACGGCACGCCGCCCACACAATTTGCGCGTGCGCCGCTGGCCAGCGACGGTTGCGTGGTGCTGGCCAACCCCGACCTCGAACGCATCATCCGCACCGTGGAGGTGCGCAGCACACCGGTGGTGATCGCGCAAAGCCTCAAATGGGTTGCGCCGCAAAGCGCCAAGGCTGAAGGCAAGACCTTCGAGGATGCCCTGCAAAGCTGGCACAGGGCCCGCTCCGGCAGCGACCTCGCCGCCCTGACCAGCCTGTACACCAGCGACTTCAGCAGCTACGGCAAAACACTGGCCGACTGGACCACCGTGCTGCGTGCCGATCGGGACAAACGGGCCGGCCGCTCGGTGCAACTCAAGGACTTGTCCTACCTGCGCTGGACCGACAGCAACGACACCATGGTGGTCACGTTTGGCGAGGTCGTCAGCGGCTCGCGCACCGGCCCGACCCGGCGCCAGTACTGGGTGCGCCAGGGCAGCCAGTGGAAGATATTTTTTGAAGGAGTGATTGGATGACTCTCAGCACACACACACGGCGCGCCTGCCTGGCGCTGGCGGCCCTGAGCCTGCTCGCCGGCCAGGCCTGGTCCCAGGCCCCGGCGGCCGCACCCCGTGTGAAATTTGCCACCACTGCCGGCGATTTTGTGGTCGAGGTTTATCCCGACAAGGCACCAAAAACGGTGGAAAACTTCCTGCAGTACGTGCAGGACAAACACTACGACGGTACGGTGTTTCACCGCGTGATCAACAACTTCATGGTGCAGGGCGGCGGCTACGACGCCAATTTCGCCGAAAAAAAAACCCGCGCGCCGGTGCCGCATGAAGGCCGTGAAGCACTGGCCAAAGGCGGCGACAAAAACGTCGTGGGCACCCTGGCCATGGCGCGCACCAACGACCCCAACTCCGCGTCGTCGCAGTTCTTCATCAACGTCAAGGACAACGACTTCCTCAACCCGACGATTATTCCGCCTGGCGATCCGGTGCCCAGGTTCGAGTACCAGGGCCGCGTGTATGAAAACACGCCGCGCGCGCAGCTTGTCAACGCGCCGCAGTTGTTCGGCTACACCGTGTTCGGCAAGGTCGTCAGCGGCATGGACGTGGTCAACAAGATGAAGGCCACACCCACCGGTGCGGGCGGCCCCTTCCCCGGCGATGTGCCGAAAACACCAATTCTCATCAACTCCGCAACCCTCCTCAAGTAAAAGCATCATGAGCAACCCCCAA
>JAZKIE010000055.1:0-14405 GCA_040385025.1 Pseudomonadota bacterium
CATGCTGAGATTCCTGCTGCAACGCCTGCTGGCGATCATCCCTGTGTTGCTGGTGGTGGCCATCGTCGTTTTCCTGATCCTGCGGCTCACACCGGGCGATCCGGCAGCAGTGATTGCCGGCAACAACTCGACCAATGAGGACATTGAAAAAATCCGCGAGACCCTGGGCCTCAGCAAGCCGCTGCTGGTCCAGTTCTGGATCTGGTTCAGTGGTGTGCTGCAGGGTGACCTCGGCTATTCTTTTTATCTGAACAAACCCGTCACCGAGCTGATCGCACAGCGGCTGGAGCCCACGCTGAGTCTGGCGGTGGGTACTCTGGTGCTGGCGGTCGTGGTGGCGGTGCCGCTGGGCACCATCGCCGCCTGGCGCATGGGCGGCTGGCTGGACCGGCTGCTGTCGGCATTTTCGGTCGCAGGTTTCTCCATTCCGGTGTTTGTTACCGGCTACCTGCTGATTTACGTGTTTTCCGTGCAGCTTGAATGGTTCCCGGTGCAGGGCTACCGGCGCCTGTTCGGCAGCGACGGGCAGGGCGTCTGGGCCTGGGCACGCCAGTTGGTGCTGCCCTGGATCACGCTGGCGATGATTTATGTGGCCTTGATCGCCCGCGTGACGCGCGCCAGCGTGTCCGAGGCGCTGACCGAAGACTACATACGCACGGCGCGCGCCAAGGGGCTTGCCGAATCCGCAGTGTTGATGCGTCATGCACTGGCCAACGCGGCGGTGCCCATCATTACCGTGATCGGCATCGGCGTGGCCTTGTTGATCGGCGGCGTGGTGGTGACCGAGACGGTGTATTCGATTCCCGGCCTGGGCTCGTTGACGGTGGACGCGGTGCTGAACCGCGACTTTCCGGTGATCCAGGGCCTGGTGCTGTTTTTCAGCGTGCTGTATGTGGGCGTGAACCTGCTGGTGGATATCAGTTACCTGTTTCTGGACCCGAGGATCCGTTACTGATGCAGGCCTGGCTGCTTCTTTGGCAAAGGCTCTGGCGCAACAGTGCCTTCCGTTTTGGCGTGGTGGTGCTGGGCGCGCTGCTGCTGCTGGCCGCGCTGGCGCCGCTGCTGGGCACGGTGGATCCGGCGGCCATGGATTCGGCCCACATCAACACGGCCGCAGGCGTACGCGGCGAGTTCGCGCAACTCGACGGCACGGTGGTCCAGCACACCTTCTGGATGGGTGCCGACAACTTCGGCCGCGACATTTTCAGCCGGGTGCTGTACGGCACGCGCACCTCACTGCTGGTGGCGGCCTTCACCGCGACGGTGGCCATCAGCGTGGGCGCCCTGCTCGGCATGCTGGCCGGTTACTTCCGCATGGTCGATGCGGTGCTGATGCGTTTCATGGATGGGCTGATGGCCATTCCGGCGATCCTGCTGGCGATCGCGCTGGTGGCGGCGCTGGGCGCGCAGTTGTGGACGGTGGTGGTGGCCATCGCGATCCCGGAAATCCCGCGTGTCACACGGCTGGTGCGTTCCATGGTGCTGACCCTGAGGGAGGAGCCGTTTGTGGAGGCCGCCCGCGCGCTGGCCACGCCGACGCCGGTGATCCTGTGGCGACACATCCTGCCCAACGCCATGGCGCCGCTGATTGTGCAGGGCACCTTTGTCGCGGCATCGGCGGTCCTGACCGAGGCGATCCTGAGTTTTCTGGGGCTGGGGCTTCCGGCCGACATTCCGACCTGGGGCAACATCATGGCCGAGGGCCGGGTGCAGTTCACGCAGTACCCGGGCAACGTGTTGTTTCCCGCGCTGTTTCTCGTACCCACCGTGCTGGCGATCAACCTGCTGGGCGACGGATTGCGCGATGTGCTTGATCCGAAGTTTTCGAAACGCAACCCATGAGCGCCGCCCCCGTCCTTGTCATCGACAAGCTGCATGTGGCGCTGCCACCCGGCAGCGACCGCGCCTATGCTGTTGAAAACATCAGTCTGCGCATTCACGCCGGACAAACGCTGTGTGTGGTCGGCGAGTCGGGTTCCGGCAAATCGGTCATGGCCACTGCCGTGATGGGGCTGTTGGCGAGCGAGCTCAAGCCCGGACCGGGCAGCATCGTGCTGCAGGGGGAGTCGCTGCTGGATGCCAGTGCGCAGCGCCTGCGCGCGCTGCGCGGTCAGGCCATGGGCATGGTGTTCCAGGAGCCGATGACGGCGCTGAACCCGGTGATGACCTGCGGCGACCAGATCGATGAGCTGCTCAGGCAGCACACCGACTGGAACGCAAAACGCCGCAGCGAGGCTGTGCTCAAGATCGTGCAGCGGGTCAAATTGCCCGAGCCGGAACGCATGATGCGCAGCTACCCGCACCAGCTCTCGGGCGGGCAGCGCCAGCGCATCGTGATTGCGATGGCGGTGATTTTGCAGCCGGCCCTGCTGATCTGCGACGAACCGACCACGGCGCTCGATGTGACGACGCAAAAGGAAATCCTCAAGCTGATCGAGGAACTGCAGGCCGACCTGTCGGGCGGCCACCGCTGCGCCGTGTTGTTCATCACCCACGACATGGGCGTGGTCGCCGACATTGCCGATGAGGTGCTGGTGATGCACCAGGGGCGGGCCGTCGAGTACGGCACGCGCGACGAGGTGCTGCACAAGCCACAGGCTGACTACACAAAAATGCTCCTGGCGGCAGTGCCCGGCATGACACCGCCGCCGGCCCGTCCCGCGCCGCTGGGGTCGCCGCTGCTGCGGGGATTCGAGGTCAGCAAGACCTATGTCGCCCGCGACTGGTTAGGCCGCCAGCGCTTGACGCATGCGCTGCAGGCGGCTTCGGTGGCGGTGTCTGCTGGTGAGACCGTCGGCGTGGTCGGTGAGTCCGGGTCCGGCAAATCCACGCTGGCGCGCTGCCTGATTCGCCTGATCGACCCCACCGGCGGCCAGGTGCTGTGGAGCCAGACGGGCCGGGGCGAGGACAACGCGCTGCTCGATGTCGCCGGCTTCAAGGAAGGCCGGCTTCGGCCCTTGCGCAGCCAGGTCCAGGTGGTGTTCCAGGACCCGAACCGTTCGCTGAATCCGCGTCGCAAGGTCGGCGACTCCATCATGGAAGGCGCTATCAATTTCGGAGCTACCCGCGCAGAAGCGACGGCGCTCGCAGCCCTTTTGATGGACAAGGTCCGGCTCCCGGCTGAAGGCCTGCAGCGTTACCCCAGCCAGTTTTCGGGCGGCCAGCGCCAGCGCATCGCGATTGCGCGCGCGCTGGCCTGCCGGCCGCGTGTGCTGGTGGCCGACGAAGCCGTCAGCGCGCTTGACGTCAGCGTGCAGGCGCAAATCCTCGCCCTGCTGCGCGAGATCCAGGCCGAACTGGGACTGGGCCTGCTGTTCATCACCCATGACCTGCGCGTGGCCGCCCAGTTGTGCGACCGCGTCATCGTGATGCACCAGGGAAAAATTGTCGAAGAAGGGCCGACAGCCGAGCTGTATGCCCGCCCCCAACATGACTACACGCGCCGGTTGCTGGCCGCCGCGCCCGGAGCCACCTTTTGAAAATCTTTGTTGCTGGCTATCAGCACGAAACCAATACCTTTGCACCCCTGAAGGCCGACTGGGCCGCCTTTACCCGCGGCGATGTGTTTCCGGCCTTCATGCAAGGCCAGGCCATGCTGGACCAGCTGACCGGCGTGAACCTGCCGGCCGGTGGTTTCATCGCCGCGGCCCAGGCGCGGGGCTGGGAAGTGCTGCCAGGCTGCTGGTGCGGCGCCTCGCCGTCCGCTTACGTGACGCAGGACGCTTTTGAGCGCATCAGTAGCGCCGTGCTGGCCGATGTCGCCAAAGGCGGCTTCGATGCCATTTATCTGGACCTGCACGGCGCCGGCGTGGCGGAGCATGTGGCCGACACCGAAGGCGAGCTGATAGACCGCATCCGCGCCCTGGTGGGTCCGGACCTGCCCATCGTTGCCAGCCTGGACCTGCACGCCAATGTGACCGAACGCATGCTGGACCAGGCCGACGCGCTGGTCGCCTACCGGAGCTACCCGCACATCGACATGGCCGCGACCGGTGAGCTGGCGGCCGAACTGTTGGCGCGCCGGCTTGCGTTGGGTCGCAAAGAGGGGCTTGAGTTTCGACGCCTGCCTTTCCTGATTCCGCTCAACGCACAAAGCACCTGGATGGCACCCGCGCAAGGCCTGTACGAAGCGCTCGCAGCGGCCGATGATCAGTTCGGTGTTCGCCTGAGTTTTTGCATGGGCTTTCCGGCCTCTGACTTCGATGAATGCGGCCCTATGGTCTGGGCGCACGGCGAACGGGCGCAGGAGGCGCTGGCGCACCTGTATGCGCGTGTGGCCGAGCCGGCGCAATGGACGCTGGATTTTTTGCCAGCGCCCGACGCGGTCGCGCAGGCGCTGGCTCGTGCGCCAGGATTGAGCACACCGCTGGTGATCGCCGACACCCAGGACAATCCCGGCGCCGGCGGCAGCAGCAACACAACAGGCCTGTTGCATGCCTTGCTCGCGCAAGGCGCGGGCCGGCAGTTCCCGGATCAGGTGGCGCTGGGGCTGATGTTTGATCCCGCGGCTGCGCAGGCCGCGTTTGCCGCCGGTGTGGGCGCCACTGTTTCCCTCAACCTCGGGCAGGCTGTGCTCACCTTCACCGGCCAGGCCAGCGACCCGCCGGTGGCCGGCAATTTCCGGGTCCGTGCGCTTTGCGATGGCAAGGTGATATTGAAGGGTCCGATGATGACCGGGATGGCGGCTACCCTTGGGCCTTGCGCTTGTCTGGAACTCGACGGTGTGCTGGTGGCGGTAGCCAGCGGGCAGATGCAGATGCTGGACCGCGAACTGTTCCGCATGGTCGGCATCACGCCCGAAGCCATGAAAATCATCGTGGTCAAAAGCTCCAACCACTTCCGAGCCGACTTCACGCCGCTGGTGCACGATGCACGGACCGACATCATCGTGGCCAAGGCCGCAGGACCCATGGCGGCCGACCCGGCCGACCTGCCGTGGAAAAACCTGCCAGACGCAATGCGCCGCAGACCCTAGTTGAACCAGAAGTTTTGGAGTACCCGATGACGCCCTCCGCCCCCCGCACTGATCTCGCCGATTGCACCGCCACCGAACTGCTGCAGCTTTATCAAAGCGGTGAGGCCTCGCCGGTGGACGCCACCCGTGCGGTGCTGGCCCGGATTGATGCACTGAATCCGCAACTCAACGCTTTCTGCCTGGTGGCCCATGAACTTGCCTTGCAGGCCGCGCGTGACAGCGAAACCCGCTGGCAGCAATTGCGCAAAGGCGGCGCGCCCTGCGGTGAACTCGATGGCGTGCCGGTCTCCATCAAGGACATCATCCTGACCCGTGGCATGCCGACCTTGCGTGGCAGCCACACGGTGGATGCGAAACAGCCCTGGGAGGTAGACGCGCCCGCCACCGCCAGGCTGCGCGAAGCGGGCGCGGTGATTGTGGGCAAAACCACCACGCCGGAGTTCGGCTGCAAGGGTGAGACCAACTCGCCACGCACCGGTATCACGCGCAACCCGTGGGACTTGTCGAAAACGCCGGGCGGTTCCTCCGGCGGCGCGGCGGCCGCTGTGGCTTCCGGCATGGGGCCACTGGCCGTGGGTACTGACGGCGCTGGCTCGGTGCGCATCCCGGCGGCTTTCTGCGGCAACGTCGGCCTCAAGCCCAGTTTTGGCCGCGTGCCGGCTTACCCGCTGTCGCCGTTTGGTTCGGTGGCCCACCTGGGGCCACACAGCCGCAGCGTGTCGGATGCGGCGCTGATGATGAACGTGCTGAAAAAACCGGATGCGCGCGACTGGACCTCGCTGCCGCCGGACGGCAGCGACTACCTGAACGGGCTGGAAGATGGCATCCGCGGTTTGCGTATCGCCTGGTCGCCCACACTCGGCTATGCCAAAAACGTGCATCCCGAGGTGGCGCGTTCGGTGGCGCAAGCGGTTGCGCAACTGTCAGAGCTGGGCGCCCATGTGGAGCAGATCGACCCCGGCTTCGACGATCCGCTGGAGATCACCACCGGCCTGTGGTTTGCCGGCGCCTGGACCGTCTGGAACACGCTGTCGCCGGCGCAGCAGGCGCTGACCGACCCGGACTTCCGTGCGGAGGCGCTGCTGGGCGAAAAGCTCAGCCTGCTCGACATCCAGCGCCTGCATTTGCAGCGCGGCGCGCTGGGCTCCCAGATGCGCCAGTTCATGCAGCGTTTCGACCTGCTGGTCACGCCCAGCGTGGCAGTGCCGGCTTTCGAGGCGCGGCAGGCCGGGCACACGCCCATGGAGCCGGTGGCGATGCTGGGCTGGACGCCGTTCTCCTATCCCTTCAACCTGACCCAGCAACCTGCCAGCACCGTGCCCTGCGGGCTGACCGCCGATGGCTTGCCCATCGGCCTGCAATTTGTCGGGCCGATGTTTGGCGACGCGCTGGTGCTGCGCGCCTCGCGGGCCTACGAAGCGGCGCGGACGGGCACGGTGGACTTTGCGCGTCCGGTGACGCCGCGCTGAGTGTCAGGATTCTTCAGGTAAGTACCTCCCGGTGAGAGGCCAGAACCTGTTCATAATCCTGTCACATGACTTTTCTAGCACTTGACGTGGGCAACACCCGTTTGAAGTGGGCCCAATACGAGGCCCCGGTTGCGGGATCACGGCTGCTGGCCCATGGCGCTGTGTTTCTTGAAAACATCGACAAGCTCGCCGATGAGGAGTGGAACGGCTTGCCAGCGCCCTCACGCATTCTCGGCTGCATCGTGGCCGGCGACGCGGTCAAGCGCCGCGTGATCGAACAGATGGAACTCTGGGATGTCGCCCCGCGCTGGGTGATCCCGAGTGCGCAGGAAGCCGGCGTGACGAACGGCTATGACCACCCGGCGCGCCTGGGCGCCGACCGCTGGGTGGCGATGATAGGTGCGCGGCACCGGCTGCTGGCTCGGGGCATTCAAAAGCCCTGCGTGGTGGTGATGGTGGGCACGGCAGTTACGGTCGAGGCCATTGATGCTTCCGGGAAATTTCTTGGCGGCATCATCTTGCCGGGCCACGGCATCATGCTGCGCGCGCTGGAGTCCGGCACCGCCGGCCTGCATGTCCCGACCGGCGACGTGAAAGATTTTCCCACCAACACCAGCGACGCGTTGACCAGCGGCGGCACCTTTGCCATTGCCGGCGCGGTTCAGCGCATGGTGGAAAACATCACGCGGCATTGCGGCGAGGCGCCCGAATGCATCATGACCGGCGGCGCGGGCTGGAAGATGGGGCCAAGCATGTCGGTGAAGTTCGAGTTGGTGGAAGGCCTGATTTTTGATGGCTTGCTGGAGATTGCGTCGCGGCGGTTTCCGGTCGAGCTGTGATCGGCCTGCAGGAAGCGGCCTTGCTCAAGGGCAAGGAGGCCGCCGCGCCTGCCGGCTTCGCTGCGCAAGTTCGCGCCGGCGCAGGCTGTCAAGGCCTGATGGGCCGTGACGCCAGCGCCGAGCGCTAGATTTTCGGCGGGTTGTTGTAGACGAAGCTCGAGTAGGTGTGCTCGGCGAAGCGGTGCCACAGCATCACCTCGCCGCGAAACTTCACCCAAGATTCGTAGAGCTTGCGGAAGGCCGGATTTTTGGAGGCCTCGTCGGCATACAGCTCAAAGGCTGCTGCCTGCGCGGCTTTCATCATGTCCATCGGGTAAGCGTGCAGCTTCACACCGTTGCCAACCAGCCGGCGCAACGCCGGCGGGTTTTTGAAGTCGTACTCGGCCATCATGTCGATGTTGGCTTCGGCGGCGGCGGCTTCAAACGCGGCCTGGTACTCCTTGGGCAAGGACTCCCAGGCTTTGGTGTTGACGTAAAACGAATACATCGAATTGCTTTCCCACCAGCCGGGGTAGTAGTAGTGCGGAGCGACCTTGTAAAAGCCCAGCTTCTCGTCGTCGTAAGGGCCCACCCACTCGGCTGCGTCTATCGTGCCCTTTTCCAGGCCCTGGTAGATCTCCCCACCCGGGATTTGCTGCGGCACCGCGCCCAGGCGCGTCATCACCTCGCCGCCCAGCCCGGCGATGCGCATCTTCAGGCCCTTGAGGTCCTTGAGCGTGCGTATCTCCTTGCGAAACCAGCCGCCCATCTGCACACCGGTGTTGCCGCCGGGGAAAGAGATGATGCCGTAGTCGCGCATGAAGTCGCGCACCAGTTGCAGGCCGCCGCCGTAATACATCCAGGCGTTTTGTTGGCGCTGGTTCATGCCAAAAGGCAGGGTGGTGTCAAAGGCAAAAGTCTTGTTCTTGCCGACAAAGTAATAGCTGGCGGTGTGCGCGCATTCGACCGTGGCGCCCTGCACCGCATCGACCACACCAAAAGCGGGCGCCAGTTCGCCGGCAGCATGCACCGAAATCTGGAATTTTCCGCCCGTTATTTGTGCAACCCGGCGCGACAGCACCTCGGCGCCACCGTAAATCGTGTCCAGGCTTTTTGGAAAGCTGGAGGCCATGCGCCAGCGGATGTTGGGGCTGGTCTGCGCCAGGACGGGCACAGACAGGGAGGCCGCACCGGCGGCCACACCGGTATGGAGAAACTGACGCTTGTTCATGGGTTTGCCTTTTGGGTTGAGTAACACCTACCCATCGTGCAAGACGGGTGCCAGGCAGGCCACCAGCTAGTCAACAATAAGTACACACATTGATGCCTGTTTCGAGGCTAATGCGGCGCCTGTTTGACCGTGACCGTCAGGCTGCCCGGTGCCTGCCGCGCTGCAAGCGCTGCCGCGTCAACAGGTACATCGTCATGGCCAGCAGAAACGCTGCGGCAGCCACTCCCGAAAGAATGGTGACCTTGGCCACCAGGGTATGCAGCGCGAGTGCCCCTGGCCGTCAAAGCCCAGCGCTGCGTACACCGCCACGAGTGCCAGGCCCGCAGCGAGCAGCCGCTTGCACAGCAGGAAAAATCCCGGCACCCCCACAGCTGTGTTGGTGGCCCACACCGCATACACCTGCGCCCGTGTCAGCCAGGCGGGAAGATTGGGATATCCACAAAAGGAGCTGAATGTTGTTGACGATGACCGCCCATGCACAGCGCCTTACGCGCGCTGCTGCAGCTTCTCGATGCGCTCATTCGTGCGTGACAGCAAGTACCACCACTCGCCGTCGTCTTCGCGGTAGGTGCGCACTGCACCTGCGCGCACCAGGATTTTGCGCAACTCGTCATCTTCAAAACCGCCCAGGTGTTTTTTCAGCACGTCGAAGGAGCGGTCGGTGAAACTTTTGTGGCTTAAAAAATGGCGCACGGTTTCTTCGGCCATGAACTCGGTTTTGTACTGCTGCTGCAGCGCCTGGATGTGGTGTTTGAACTGCTGGCGGTTCACTGCAAACGTGACCAGCGCGCCGACCAGCGTGCCCAACAGGGTGAACAGCGGTGTGATGAAAGCGGCATCCATAACGGGCTAGATTTCCAAATTGTCGATCAGGCGCGTGTTGCCAAGCCTGGCCGCACCCAGCACCACCAGCGGCTCTGCTGGCCCTGTGCTGTCGGGCGGCAGCAGGTCGGCGCGGCGGCGCACGGTCAGGTAGTCGGGCAACCAGCCGCGTGCGGCCAGGGCCTGCATGGCCTCCGCTTCCAGCTTGTCGCGCTGGGCCAGGCCGCCCGATCGCACGGACTCGCCCAATTCCTTGAGCGTGCGCGACAAATGGACGGCCTCGGCACGTTCGCTTGCGCTCAGGTAGCCATTGCGGGACGACAGCGCCAGGCCGTCGGCCGCACGCAGGGTGTCGCCGGGGACGATGGTGATGGGCAGCGCAAACTGTTGCACCATGCGCCGCACGATCATCACCTGCTGGTAATCCTTCTTGCCGAACATGGCGATACCCGCCGGTTTGCCGGCGAACACGCACGAAAACAGCTTCATCACCACCGTGCTGACACCGGTGAAAAAGCCGGGCCGGAAGTGACCTTCCAGAATGCCGGCAAGTTCGGCCGGCGGGTGCACTTTATAGGTCTGCGGCTCGGGGTAGAGGTCTGTCTCGCGTGGTGCAAACAGCAGGTCGCAGCCGGCGGCGCGCAGCCGGTCGCAGTCGGCCTCCCAGGTGCGCGGGTAGCTGTCGAAATCCTCGTGCGGCGCGAATTGCAGGCGGTTTACGAAGATGCTGGCCACGGTCACATCACCCAGCGGTTTGGCCTGGTCCACCAGCGCGATGTGGCCGTCATGCAGGTTTCCCATGGTGGCGACGAAAGCCGGGCGCTGGAAAGGCACAAGCTGGTCGCGCAGGTCGGTGATGGTGTGGACGATTTTCATGCGGTGTTATGAGAGACTGCAGTTCAAAAGAGGCGAACTATACAAGCATGGCGGGGGACGAAGGTTTCGCCGTCGGGCCGCCCCAAGGTGAAATGCGCCCCCTCGGGGGGGGCAGCGTAGTACACGAAGTGACAAGCGTGGGGGCTCTATTTCTACCAGGCATGCAAGGCATCGACCGGAAAGCGTTGCTGCTTGACCGCCTGCACATAGGCCTCCATGGCGCCGCGCACGCTGTGTGCTTCGCTCATGAAGTTGTGCACAAACTTCGGCATCTTGCCCAGGTTCATGCCCAGCATGTCATGCAGCACCAGCACCTGGCCGGCGGTGCCCGCGCCGGCGCCTATGCCTATGGTCGGACAGTGGATGAGTTCTTTTGTCAGCGCTGCCGACAGCGCAGCCGGCACCATCTCCAGCACCAGCATGGACGCACCGGCGTCCTGCAGCGCGTGGGCCTGCGCCTTGAGTGTGGCGGCGGCTTCATCGCCCCGGCCTTGCACTCGGTAGCCGCCCAGCGCGTGCACGGTTTGTGGCGTCAGGCCCAGGTGCGCGCAGACCGGTATGCCGCGTTCGACCAGGAAGCGCACCGTCTCGGTGGTCCAGCCTCCGCCTTCGAGCTTGACCATGTGGGCGCCGGCCTGCATCAAGACCGCGGCGCTGCGCAGCGCCTGCTCCCTGGACTCGTGGTAGCTGCCGAAGGGCAGGTCGCCGATCAGCCAGGCCGTGGCCTGGGCTCGGCGCAGGCCACGGGCCACACACTCGGTGTGATGCCGCATGGCTTCGAGCGTCACGCCGACCGTGCTGCTCAAGCCCTGGCACACCATGCCCAGCGAGTCACCGACCAGGATGCATTCCACACCGGCAGCGTCGGCCACCGCCGCAAAGGTCGCATCGTAGGCGGTCAACATGGTGATTTTTTCGCCCTGGCCATACATCTCGCGCAGGCGCGGCAGGCTGATGGGTTTGCGCGAGGCCGCCGCTGGCGCAGCGGGCAAGGTGCCGTAAGGGCTGGCGCCGGTCGGCGCGGGGGCGGGCGCCTGTGTCATGGCCTTGCCTCGGGGGCGGAGCGTGTCATGCCGAGCCGCTCCAGCAGCGCCACATCGGCGGCGGTGTCGGGGTTGCCGGTGGTCAGCAGCTTGTCGCCATAAAAGATCGAGTTGGCACCGGCCAGAAAACACAGGGCCTGCACCGCGTCGCCCATCTGCTGGCGGCCTGCCGACAGGCGCACGCGCGCCTTCGGCATGGTGATGCGCGCAACGGCAATGGTGCGGACGAATTCAAACGGGTCCAGATCGGCCTGATTTGCCAGCGGCGTGCCCTCGACTTTCACCAAATGGTTGATGGGTACGGACTCGGGGTAGGGCGTCAGATTCGCCAGTTCGGCGATCAGGCCGGCGCGCTGGCGGCGTGTCTCGCCCATGCCGACGATGCCGCCGCAGCACACCTTGACACCCGCGCTGCGCACACGCGCCAGGGTGTCGAGCCGGTCCTGGTAGTCACGTGTGGTGATGATGTCGCCATAGAAGTCGGGCGCGCTGTCGAGGTTGTGGTTGTAGTAGTCGAGCCCGGCGTCCTGCAGGGTCTGCGCATGGCCGTCTTCCAGCATGCCGAGGGTGGCGCAGGTTTCCAGGCCGAGCGCTTTGACCGTGCGCACCAGCTCGGCGACTTTTTCAATGTCGCGGTCTTTCGGTGCGCGCCAGGCCGCACCCATGCAAAAGCGCGTGGCGCCGGCGTCCTTGGCGCGTTGCGCGGCCAGCCGCACCTCGTCCGGCTCCATCAGCTTGGTGGCCTCCACGCCGGTGTCAAAACGGGCGGCTTGCGGGCAATAGTTGCAGTCTTCCGGACAGCCCCCGGTTTTGACCGACAGCAGGGTGGCAAACTCGACCCGGGACGGATCGAAATTCTCCCGGTGCACGGTCTGTGCCTGGTGCATGAGCTCGGGGAAAGGCAGGTTGAACAAAGCCTCAATGGCGTCGATGCCCCAGCGTGTCTCGGGGCTGGCGGGGACGCTCTGACGCGGGCGGTGCAGGGTGACAGGCTGTTCAAAAACGCTGGACATGGTTGATTCCTTCAAGGGGCGGCCAATGGGCAGGGCTGCGGCTGGCTCACAGGCCCTGCACCGCAATCGTGGAGCGTTCTTCCTTGATGCGATTGGCCTCATCGACAAACACCAGTTTGGGCTGGAAGCCGGTGACCTGGTCGGCCGGCAACTGGCCGAAGGCTGCAATGATGATCAGGTCGCCGACCGCTGCCTGACGGGCCGCCGAGCCGTTGACCGAGATGGTGCCGCTGCCGCGCTGTGCGCGTATCGCATAGGTCACAAAACGCGCGCCGTTGTTGATGTTCCAGATGTGGATTTGCTCGAACTCGGCGATGCCGGAGGCTTCCAGCAAATCGTCATCGATGGCGCAGGAGCCTTCATAGTGCAGTTCGCACTGGGTCACGGTGGCGCGGTGGATTTTGCCGGCTAAAAGTGTACGTTGCATGATGTGATGAGTCGTCAAGAGGTGGGGGACAGGGTGGACTTTGGCAGCAGCGGCGCGCTGACGGGTGGCCCGCTGCGGCCACGCCGCAGGGCTTGCTGCAGTTGGTCTATGGCGGCCTCCGGCGAAGCGGCCGCGGTGATGGCGCTGATGACCGCCACACCGGCGGCGCCACACGCGGCGGCGTCTTCCGTCCGTGCCTCGTCCATCCCGGCAATCCCGACCACCGGCGTGGGCAGCAATTTGCACCAGTAGGCCAGGTTGCCATTGCCCTGCGGTATCCAGGGCATGGCCTTGGCTTTTGTCGGGTGGATGGGGCCGCAGGCAATATAGCTGGGCTGCAGCGCCCAGGCGCGGCAGACTTCCCAATAGGCGTGGGTGCTGATGCCCAGCCGCAGGCCGGCTTGCTTGATCGCGGCGAGGTCGGCAATGTGCAGGTCTTCCTGGCCCAGGTGCACGCCGTAGGCGCCTTCCTCGATGGCGAGTTGCCAGTGGTCGTTGATGAAGAGTTGCGCGCCCGCAGTCGTGGCGGCGTCAATGCTCGCGCGGATTTCTCCGCGCACCATCGCACGGTGTTGCTCGCCTTCTGCGTCCTTGATGCGTAGCTGCACCGTGCGCACACCGGCGGACACGGCGCGGGCCACCCAGTCGGCGCTGTCAACCACCGCGTACAGGCCCAGGTCGGCGTCGCTGAGCGCGGCAAAGCCACTGACCGTTGTCGTCTGCGGCAGGCTGAAGAAGGGCAGGTTGTCACTGCACAGTGCAAAGTCGGGACGTGTTTGCAGGGGTCCCGTTCCGATGTGCTGGCTCAGGACGTCGTTTCTTGCCATGCCGGCGATGACGATGGCTTCCATGGCGACAAAACCGCGCGCCAGCGCCTGTGCTGCGGCGTCGGAAAATACCATGTCTGCGTTGGGGTGGACCTTGTGTTGTCCGGCACTTGGCGACTGGCTCAGCCAGCCGCTGGCCTGCGGCGTGTCGGCGTAGTCGCCGCCTTCGCCGGTGATCACGACGGCTTCGCCAAGAGCGGCGCGCAAATGCGCTGCGGTCTGCACCACGGCTTCGGCGCTGTCCAGTGCCGGTAGACCCGCCAGCATGGCCGCTTCCTTGCGAGTCAGGCAAAGCAGGGCGGGACGCGGCAGCTTATCAGCGCTGCCGGCCAGCCGCCGCTGGATGTCCTTCGCGTTGCCGGCAAAAGTCCAGACTGAGGGAGTGATGGCGGCGCTCACAATACAAAAGGCCGGCCTGTCACCGGTGTGGAAGCGACTGCCATGTCCTGCTGCGCCATGATGCCGGCCTCATACGCCAGCCGTCCCGATTCAATGCCGAGCTTGAAGGCACGTGCCATCTGCACCGGGTCGCGCGCATGGGCCACGGCTGAGTTGAGCAGCACCGCGTCGTAACCGAGCTCCATGGCCTGCACCGCGTCAGCGGGTGAACCGATGCCCGCGTCGACGATCAGCGGCACGCCGGGCAGGCGTGCGCGCAGCGTGCGCAAGGCATACGGATTGACCAGGCCCTGGCCGGAGCCTATCGGCGCGCCCCATGGCATCAGGATGCGGCAGCCGGCGTCCAGCAGGCGCTGGCAACTGACCAGGTCGTCGGTGCAATAAGGAAAAACTTCAAAACCGTCGCGCACCAGCTCGGTCGCAGCCGTGATCAGCTCAAAGGGGTCGGGCTGCAGCGTGTGTTCGTCGCCGACGACTTCGAGCTTGATCCAGTGTGTGCCGAACA
>JAZKIE010000056.1:0-6178 GCA_040385025.1 Pseudomonadota bacterium
GGCCGCTTTCAGCACCTCGATGTCCAGCAAGCCGTCGGCCTGCACGTCGAGGTAGGTCACTTCAAAACCCTGGCGCTCCAGCTCGCGGCAGGTGTCCAGCACCGCCTTGTGCTCGGTCTTGACCGTGATCAGGTGTTTGCCGCGCGTCTTGTAAAACTGCGCCGCACCCTTGATCGCCAGGTTGTTGGACTCGGTCGCACCGCTGGTCCAGACGATCTCGCGCGGGTCGGCGCCTATCAGTTCGGCCACCTGTTCACGCGCTTTTTCAACGGCGGCTTCTGCCTCCCATCCCCAGGCATGGCTGCGCGAGGCCGGGTTGCCGAAATGTTCGCGCAACCAGGGGATCATGGCGTCCACCACCCGTGGGTCGCACGGGTTCGTGGCGCTGTAGTCCATGTAAATGGGGAAGTGAGGGGTTTCCATGTGGCTAGCTTTTTATCTCATGGCTGGCGTGCAGCATCAAAAAAAGTCGGCAGTCTGCCGCCGGTTTGACCGGCAGCGTGACCGGCCGGGATCAGGACTTGGAGAACGCGTTGCCGAGCGCAAACACCGAATTGGGTGCATTGACACGCATCGGCTTGGCCACCGGCGAGGTGAAGATGGCTTTCTTCACCATCGGGGTGTTTTCCACCACCACACCTTTGGCCAACTGGTCGTCCACCAGCTTTTGCAGGGACACGGAGTCAAGAAACTCCACCATGCGGCTGTTCAGCGATGCCCACAACTCGTGTGTCATGCAGCGCCCGCCATCACCGAGACAGTTTTCCTTGCCGCCACACTGGGTGGAGTCAATCGGCTCGTCCACCGACACGATGATGTCGGCCACGGTGATTTCGGCAGCCTTGCGGCCCAGGGTGTAACCGCCGCCGGGGCCACGGGTGGATTCCACCAGTTCATGGCGGCGCAGCTTGCCGAACAATTGCTCAAGGTAAGACAGCGAAATCTGCTGGCGCTGGCTGATCGCAGCCAGGGTAACGGGGCCGTTGTTCTGGCGCAAAGCCAAGTCAATCATTGCTGTGACCGCGAAGCGGCCTTTGGTCGTGAGGCGCATTTTCAAGCTCCTTAAAAAGTTGGCTTGACTGTCGTTTGGCTCACCTTGCAAGGCTTGTGACCGCGCAAGGAACTCTTCTCCACCCACCCCGGCCAAATAGCCTTTTCAGCTCGGGACTCTGTTGTTTTGTTTGTTGTTGACTGTTTTCGTCAAGTATACCACAGGGACGCTTCTTCGGAGGTCTTCCCGGCCCTCTACAGCCCGGCAAGACCCCCCTGAAACGTCACCTGCCCCGCTTTTTGGAGTCCGGTTCCGCCCGGCAGTTCCCGAGAACCGTGAAAGGTTATTCAGGCAGTGCCTGAACCGGCCGCCGGCATGGGCAGGATGTTGTCGGCGCCCGGCGCGCCAAAAGCCTGCGCTTTCAGAACATGCAACTGGTCGCGAACCTTGGCGGCTTTCTCGAATTCCAGGTTTTTGGCGTGTTCGATCATCAGTTTTTCCAGGCGTTTGATCTCGCGGGCGATGTCTTTTTCGCTCATGTCCTCGACCAAGGCCTTCTGCATTTCCAGTTTTTCCGCTTCCTTGCCGGATTTTTCGCTATAGACACCGTCAATCAGGTCCTTGATACGTTTGACGATGCTGCGCGGCGTGATGCCGTGTTCAAGGTTGAAGGCGATCTGCTTGTTGCGGCGTCGCTCGGTCTCGTCCATCGCCTTTTTCATGGAATCGGTGATGCGGTCGGCATACAGGATGGCCCGGCCGTTCAGGTTGCGGGCGGCCCGGCCTATGGTCTGGATCAGGCTGCGCTCGGCGCGCAAAAAGCCTTCCTTGTCCGCATCAAGAATCGCCACCAGGCTGACCTCGGGAATGTCCAGGCCTTCGCGCAACAGGTTGATGCCCACCAGCACGTCAAAAGCGCCCAGGCGCAGATCGCGCAGGATTTCCACGCGTTCCACCGTGTCCACGTCGCTGTGCAGATAACGCACCTTGACGCCGTTGTCGGTCAGGTAGTCGGTGAGTTGCTCGGCCATGCGTTTGGTCAGGGTGGTGATCAGCACGCGTTCGTTCTTGTCGACACGGATGCGGATTTCCTGCAGCACATCGTCGACCTGGTGCGTGGCGGGCCGCACTTCCACCTCGGGATCGACCAGCCCCGTCGGTCGCACCACCTGCTCGACCACCTTGCCGGCATGTTGCTGCTCGTAGGCGGCGGGCGTGGCCGACACAAAAATCGCCTGGCGCATCTTGGACTCGAACTCCTCGAACTTCAGCGGGCGGTTGTCCAGCGCGCTCGGCAGGCGAAAACCGTACTCGACCAGCGTGGTTTTGCGCGAGCGGTCACCGTTGTACATGGCATTGAGCTGGCCAATCATGACGTGGCTCTCGTCGAGGAACATCACCGCGTCTTTCGGCAGGTAGTCGCACAGCGTCGAAGGCGGCGAGCCCGGTGGCGCGCCGCTGAGGTGGCGCGTGTAATTCTCGATGCCCTTGCAATGGCCGATTTCGCTGAGCATCTCCAGGTCGAAACGCGTGCGCTGCTCGATACGCTGGGCCTCGACCAGCTTGCCGTCGCCGACAAACTGCTTGACGCGCTCGGACAGCTCGAGCTTGATGGTTTCAACAGCAGCCATGACCTTGTCGCGCGGTGTCACGTAATGGCTTTTCGGGTAGACCACGAAGCGCGGCACTTTTTGCCGGATGCGCCCGGTCAGCGGGTCGAACAGCGACAGCGTTTCGATCTCGTCGTCGAACAACTCGATGCGAATCGCCAGCTCGGAATGTTCGGCCGGAAACACGTCGATCACGTCGCCCCGCACACGGAAGGTGCCGCGTGCAAAGTCCTGGTCGTTGCGCGCGTACTGCATGCGGATCAGGCGCGAGATCACGTCGCGCTGGTTCATCTTGTCGCCGGTGCGCGCGATGAAACGCATCTGCGTGTAGTCCTCCGGCGCGCCTATGCCGTAAATCGCGCTGACGGTGGCGACGATGATGGTGTCGCGCCGCTCCAGCACACTTTTGGTCGCCGACAGGCGCATTTGTTCGATGTGTTCATTGATCGCCGAGTCTTTTTCAATGAACAGGTCGCGCTGGGGCACATAGGCTTCGGGCTGGTAGTAGTCGTAATAACTGACGAAATACTCCACCGCGTTTTTCGGGAAAAACTCGCGGAACTCGCTGTAGAGCTGCGCCGCCAGCGTCTTGTTGGGCGCAAACACGATGGCCGGCCGGCCGAGGCGGGCAATCACATTGGCCATGGTGAAGGTCTTGCCCGAGCCGGTCACACCCAGCAGGGTCTGGAACACCTCGCCGTCGTTGACCCCTTCAACCAGTTGTTCGATCGCCACCGGCTGGTCGCCCGCGGGCGGGTAAGGCATGAACAACTCGAAAGGCGAGTCCGGAAAACGCACAAATTCGCCGGTGGCGGGCGCTTCAACGGACTCGGGCATGACTTCAATCAGTTCTGGCATAAGAAACTCAGGATAGGCCCGCTAAAATCTGGGGCAACCGAACAGAATACGACATTTGGCGGATGCGCGGAACCTCAGGGCCGCCTATCTGCCGGCTGTCCGCGTAACAGCCGGTAAACCAGATGGCGTACCGAACCGTTTAAAAAACACCAACCACCCTTTCAGAGGATTTCATGTCGCTTTTCACCGCCGTCGAAATGGCCCCCCGTGACCCCATATTGGGCCTGAACGAGCAATTCAATGCCGACACCAACCCGGCCAAGGTCAACCTCGGCGTGGGTGTGTATTACGACGACAAGGGCAAGCTGCCGCTGCTGCAATGTGTGCAGATCGCTGAAAAAGCCATGATGGAAGCGCCCAAGCCGCGCGGCTACCTGCCCATGGACGGCGTCGCCGCCTATGACGCGGCCGTCAAGACCCTGGTCTTCGGTGCGGACAGCGAACCCGTCAAAAGTGGGCGCGTCGCGACCGCCCAGGGCATAGGCGGCACCGGCGGCCTGAAGATTGGCGCCGACTTCCTGAAAAAACTGAGCCCCAAGGCCAAGGTATTGATCAGCGATCCGAGCTGGGAAAACCACCGCGCCCTCTTCAGCCAAGCCGGCTTTGTGGTCGAAAGCTACCCCTACTACGACGCGGCCAAACGCGGTGTCAATTTCGACGGCATGCTGGCGGCGTTGAATGCCGCGGCAGAAGGCACCATCGTCGTGTTGCACGCCTGCTGCCACAACCCGACCGGTTACGACATCACTGCGGCCCAGTGGGACCAGGTGATTGCCGCCGTCAAGGCCCGCAAACTCACTGCCTTCCTCGACATGGCCTACCAGGGTTTTGGCCACGGCATTGTGGAAGACGGCGCCGTGATCGGCAAGTTTGTCGCCGCCGGTCTCAATTTCTTTGTCTCGACCTCGTTTTCCAAAAGCTTCAGCCTCTACGGCGAACGTGTGGGCGCCCTGTCGGTGCTGTGCGAAAGCAAGGAAGAAGCCGACCGTGTGTTGTCACAGATGAAGGTCGTGATCCGCACCAACTACAGCAACCCGCAAATCCACGGCGCCACCGTGGTCGCCAACGTGCTCAACAACCCCGAGCTGCGCGCGCTCTGGGAAAAAGAACTCGGCGAGATGCGTGTGCGCATCAAGGCCATGCGCCAGAAGCTGGTCGACGGCCTGAAAGCCGCCGGCGTGAAGGAAGACATGAGCTTCATCACCACGCAGATCGGCATGTTCAGCTACTCGGGCCTCACCAAGGACCAGATGGTGCGCCTGCGCAATGAATTCGGTGTCTATGGCACCGACACCGGCCGCATGTGTGTGGCTGCGCTGAACAGCCAGAACATCAACCACGTCTGCGCGTCCATCGCCAAAGTCCTGTAAATCCGCCAGGCCTGATGAACGATCTGGCGCAGCGTTTTGTGCAGGACGTCCTGCGCAACCGCTGCAATGCCGTTCTGCTGGAGCGCCTGCCTGAACTGAACTTGCCGGACACCTGGCTGGTCGGTGGTTGCCTGTTCCAGACGGTGTGGAATCTGCTGGGCGGCCAGCCGCCGGGCGCTGCCATCCGCGACTACGACATCTTCTACTTTGACCCCGGCGATCTGTCTGAAGCCGCAGAAACCGCCGCGAATCTGCGCGCCCAGCAACTCTTTGCTGATCTGGGCGTGCAGCTCGAAGTCAAAAACCAGGCGCGGGTCCACACCTGGTACCCGGCGTACTTCGGCCGGCCCTGCCCGCCGCTGCAAAGTGCCTGTGGGGGCGTGGACCGGTTTCTGGTGGGCAGCACCAGCGTCGCCATGCAACAAACACAGGGACAGACCAGCGTGTACGCGCCTTATGGCCTGGCTGACCTGTACCAGGGCGTCCTGCGCCGCAATCCCGGCGTCGACCACGGCGCCTTGTACAGCCAGAAAGCCCGTGACTACCAGGCGCGCTGGCCTTGGCTGACGCTTCCGGATTGCGCATCAACAGTGGCCCCAGCCCCCATGTTTCCAGCGTAAACAGCTATCAAAACAGGAGCTAGACCAGCGCCTCGCCGCACATGTGTTTGCCCAGAAAGTCCAGAAAACTGCGCACCGCCGGCACCTGGCCGCGACGCGATGTGAACACGGCATGCGCCACGCCGGCGCGCAAGGCCCAGCCCGGCAGCACCGGCACCAGCAATTGCGCCTGCTGCTCGGCCACACTCATTGATTCCGGCAAAAAACTCATGCCGGTGCCGGCCAGCACTGCCAGCTTCAGGGTCTGCAAATCGTCGGCCACATAACGCGGCTGGTGCTGCAGCACAAACTCCCTGCCGTCCGGGCCCAGCAGCGTCCAGGAGGCGCGCCCGTCGGTCCAGGACATGGCGACGGTGTCTAGCTTGTGCAGGTCTTCCGGCTTGTCAGGCACGCCCTGTCGGCGCAACAGGTCCGGGCTGGCGAGCAAGCGCCCGGCGCTGGGGCCAAGATTCTTGATGATGAGGCTGCCGCTGTCTTCCAGCGTGGGGCGCACACGCAGCGCGATGTCCATGCCTTCTTCCACCAGATCCACCACCCGGTTGGTCACGCGCATGTCGACCTTGACCTGCGGGTACAGCGCCATGAAACGCGGCACCAGGTAACCCAGCGTGCTTTGCGCCAGCGTGACCGGGCAACTGATGCGCAGGGTGCCGCGCGGCTCGACCTGCAGTTGCGCCACCGCCTCGTCGGCAGCCTGCGCCTCGTCGCGCATGGCGCTGCAGTGGCGCA
>JAZKIE010000056.1:6278-9018 GCA_040385025.1 Pseudomonadota bacterium
GCCACCGCCTCGTCGGCAGCCTGCGCCTCGTCGCGCATGGCGCTGCAGTGGCGCAGGTAAATCTCACCGACCTCGGTCAGCGACAGCTTGCGGGTGGTGCGCTGCAGCAAGCGAGCGCCCAGCCGGGTCTCCAGCCCGGCCACGCGGCGCGATAGCCGTGATTTGGGCAGGCCCAAGGCGCGCCCGGCGGCGGCAAAACCGCCCCGCTCCACCACCTCCGCGAAATACAACATGTCGTTCAGATCCTGCATGGCGCGCCCTCTATTGTCCTATTGATGGAACAATGTATCGTAATTTTGCCTACTTATCAATCAATCGACTCATCCGCACAATCTATCCATGGCTGAGATTCAGGTGAATCCGCCAACAACCGAATCACTCTTTCAAGGAATCCATCATGAGCAAGCTTCTTCACATCGACTCCAGCATCCTCGGCGGCAACTCGGTCTCGCGCCAACTGACCGCGCAGATCGTGGCCTCCTGGCGCGCCAGCCACCCCGCCACCGAGGTCAGCTACCTGGACCTGGCTGCCGAGGCACCCAGCCACCTGTCGGCCGAGTCGCTCGGCTTTCGCCTGCCTGCCGGCAGCGCATTGAGCGATGTTCAGAAACAGGAAAACGCCGTGTCGGAAGCGTTGGTGTCGCAATTCCTCGCGGCTGACGTGATCGTGGTGGGCGCGCCGCTGTACAACTTCAGCATCCCGACCCAGCTCAAGGCCTGGATTGACCGTGTCGCGCAAGTTGGCCGCACCTTCAGCTACACCGACAAGGGCCCGGTCGGCTTGGCCGGTGGCAAGACCGTGATCGTGGCCTCCTCGCGCGGCGGCATGTATTCGACCAGCGAAGCCGGCAACGCCACGGAGCATCAGGAAAGCTACCTCAAGGTCGTGTTCGGCTTCTTCGGCATCACCGACGTGCGTTTTGTACGCGCCGAAGGCCTGGCCATGGGCGAAGCTGCCAAAGCCAGCGCGCTGGCCGCTGCCGACCTGGAGATCAAGGCGGTCGCCGCTCAGGCCGCGAACCAGCCCGAAGCTGCGCTGGCCGCATAAGGTGCCACCTAAAAAAAGCCCGCAGACGCGGGCTTTTTTTTGCCTGAAAATGACGCCTTGGTCTTGACGACCAACCGTCTCCTCCGGTGCTAATGTCTGCTTCCATGAAATACGCAGCTTTCTTTCGCAACCTGAACCTCGGCCGGACCCACTGTCCCAACAAAATCCAGTTCGAGGCGGCCTTCATCGCTGCGGGTGCAGAAACAGCCGCCTCATTTCTCACCAACGGAACCCTTGTCTTTTCAGCCCGTACCCGGGCCAGTGCGCGCAAGGTGCTGGCGCAGGCCTGCCAGGCCCTGCAGCTTGAATGCGGATTAAAGGAACCCGCCTGGCTACGCTCGGTTGATGAACTCGCCGCACTTGTCGCGCTCGATCCGTTTGCAGGCATCAAACCCGGCAGCGTGTATGCCTGCTGCATCAGCTTTTTGCCGACCAAAGGCGCGAAACCGCCCGCACTGCCCTTGCAGTCCGCGCGCCGCGATGTGGAAGTCATTCGCTTCACGGACGGTGCAGCCTTGAGCCTCAGCCGGCAAATCGGCAACACGCCGGGCAGCCCGAATGCATTTTTTGAAAAACTGCTGGGCGCCCCCGCCACCACCCGCAACTGGAATACCGTGGTGCGCCTTGTCGGCAAACATGGCGGATACTGAATATCCCGATCCGGGCAAGAGCTGCGCCGGTTCGCTGTGCGGCCTTTCCTCATCGCGGCCTGATGGAGCAATGCATACATGAAAGTTGAAGCCCTGCTGTTCGATCTGGGGGGTGTCGTGATCAATATTGATTTCGACCGCGCCTTCGAGCACTGGCAACCCGTTTCCCGACTCTGTTTGGCGGACATCAGGGCCGGCTTCCAGTTCGATGCCGCCTACCAGCAGCATGAGCGCGGTGAGATCGCTGCGTCCGACTACTTTGCCCACCTTTGCAGCAGCCTTCAGTTGCAGGAGGGCCATGCACGTGTTGCCGAAGGCTGGAACGCCATCTTCACCGGCGAAATTGCCGAGACGCTGGCGCTGGTGCAAGCAGCCCGCGCCCACTGGCCCTGTTATGCCTTCAGCAACTCCAACGCCGTGCATCAGGCGGCCTGGTCGCGTATGTACCCGGCGGTGGTGCAGGCCTTTGATCACATTTTTGTGTCCTCAGACATCGGTTTGCGCAAGCCCGAGCGGCGGGCGTTTGAGCACATCAGCGATGCGATCGGCGTGCCTGCGCAGGCCATCCTGTTTTTTGACGACCTCGCCGAAAACGTGGCCGGCGCCCGTGCCGCCGGACTGCAGGCGGTTCATGTACGCAGCCCTGCCGATGTGCGCGCGGCACTGGCGGCGCTCGGCTGTGTGCCTGCGCCGCCATCGTCAGCACCATGAGCTTCCTGTTTTTTGAGCGGTGACTGAGGGGGCGCAAGCACCTGGTGGACGCAGCGGGCCAGCCCTGAAGTGCTGCCTCACAGGCCGTCGGGCTGCTTTCCGGGTCGGCCGGCTGACGCAGCAATCTCGGCCCAGGATTTCCCGTCTTCCCGGAGTTGCTCCACCGACGGTCCGGTGGTGTTTCCATACTGCGCCAGGCTTCGGGCCTCGATGACGGCCAAAGCCGCAGACGGCGTTTTGCCGCGGTAAACCTGCTTGAGCGCGTCGCGCTGGGCCGCCGCCCATCGCGCGACCTGCTCCGGCGCCATGCCGGCGGCGAGCATGCCCGATA
>JAZKIE010000057.1:0-3870 GCA_040385025.1 Pseudomonadota bacterium
GGCGTCGTCAACAGGCTGGCACAGGGATTAGCCAAAAAGCTGACTGGGCGAGAGCTCATGCTGGCTTGAGTCGAGCCCATGCTGGCACGTCTTCAGCGTTTGATCACCTGCATTTTGCTGGTTGCCGCAATCGCATGGCTGGTATTTTTCTGGAAAATTTCAATGGTGCTGGCGCTTGCCGGTTTCGTCGCCTTGATCTTGGGTTACTCCGGGTTTCTTGCCATTGAATTTATCGCTTTGCGATTCGTCAATCGCGATGATCCGGCCCCGCAGCCGTCCTGGGCAGAACTCGCGAAGGCCTGGTTTGGCGAAACATGGGTGGCGCCCCAGGTGTTTTGCTGGCGGCAACCTTTTCGCTCGGCCATGTTTCCAGACCAGCTGTCAGCGCCGTCCGTGGTCCGCGGACGCCGTGGTGTGGTGTTTATTCACGGATTTTTTTGTAATCGTGGCTTTTGGGCGCCGTGGCTGAAACGTCTTCAGGGAAGTGGCCATGCCTATGTGGCGGTCAATCTGGAGCCGCCGTTTGCCTCTATCGACGATTACGCCCCGCTCATCGAAGCCGCAGTCCGGCAGGTCACCGAAGCTTCTGGTCGGCCCCCGCTGCTGGTGTGCCACAGCATGGGCGGTCTGGCTGCGCGCGCTTGGCTCAAGGCCATGAAGGCGGAGGACCGCGTTCATCATGTGGTGACGCTGGGAACACCGCATCGCGGGACCTGGTTGGCCCGTTTCAGCCAAGTTGCCAACGGACGCCAGATGCAGTTATCGGGCCAATGGCATCAGACGCTGGACCTGGGCATGCCTTCGCATCGCCACGCCTTGTTCACTTGCTGGTATTCGAACTGCGACAACATTGTGTTTCCAAGCGCCACAGCCACTTTGCCTGGCGCAAACAATCGATTGGTTCAAGGCGCTGCACATGTTCAGTTGGCCTTTTTGCCACAGGTGATGAATGAAGTCCTGGCGATGAAGAACGATTGATTCGAGAAAAAGTAACGCTTTAGTGCGTGTCGATACATCGAGCTGGTAACAAATTGTGTATGCTGGAGTTGCTCTTTTTTTGGGGTATCCGCCTGGAATAAACAATGCCTTTGATTGTGTTGATGGAAGACGATGCTGCCACGCGTACTCTGGTCGCGTCGGTGCTCAGGAAAGACGGCTACGAGGTGTTGTCGGCCGACAATGGCATGTCAGGGCTGGAGTTGGTGCGGCAAAACAAGCCTGATTTGGTGATCAGCGATGTCCAGATGCCGCTGATGGATGGTTTTGCGATGCTGCAGGCTTTGCGCGCGGACCCGGCCATCATGACCATTCCCGTGGTTTTGCTGACCTCACTGCAGGAGCGCGCTCATATGCGCATTGGCATGACCAGTGGCGCGGACGACTACATTACCAAACCTTTTCGCCCCGGCGAACTGCGCGAAGCTGCCGCCGCCCAGCTCAACAAGCGCGAGATGCAGGCCGCCCTTCAAACCATGGCGGTGGAGGCTGCGGTTCAAGCGGCCCTGGTGGACCAGAAACACCATCTTTCCCGCCTGTATGAGGAAAAGCTGGCATCCGAGTTGAGCGACAAATGGCCTTTATCCAGCGCGGCGAGTGAAGACGAAAAATTCTCCAATGCCAGCGTCCTTTTTGTCGATGTGCTCAATTACGCGGGGCTCGCCGAAAAACTGTCCAGCACAGAACTCAGCGATGTTGTGCGCCAGTTTTATAACAACGCGGGCGATACTGTTCATTTGTTCGGGGCGCGCCACATGCAGTTTGTCGGCGAAGGCCTGCTGGTTGTGTTTGTCGACAGCACGGACACGTCTTCGGTCAATCATGGCCTGCGTGCCGCCCGTGCCGCGTTGGGCCTGGTCGATGCGGCCAAGCGCGTGCAGAAGTTTCTCAACAGCCAGTTCCCCGCGCATGGCCTTCCCCGGTTTGATGTCAGCGTCGCATTGAACAGTGGCCCCGTCGCGCTGGCCAAGCTGGAAGATCCGCTACACGGCGGCGTGCATGTTTTGCCCGTAGGCGACACCGTCAGCGTCACTTTGTTGCTGCAGAAACAGGCCAGCAAAGCCGGCTGGAAAATTGCTGCAAGTGTTGCCATGCTGCGCGGTGTGACCGGCGCGGTGAATACCGGCGCGCGTGCGCTTATTTCATTGCCTGGCCGCACGGCAGCGCTTGATGCCGCCGAGTTGCTGGGTCTGGCGTTGCAGACCTGACGTCGTCCCCCGAACGGACGCACAAACAAAGCCCCCCAACCCGGTCGCATGCCCCAAAAAACGCTTTCATTGCGCCGCATTCTGGTCGTAAGCCTTCTGTTGTTTGCGCTGGTGCCGGCCGCTTTGGTGGCCTGGTTGATGGCGCGCAGCAGTGCCCAGGCAGTAGAGGACCTGGCCGGAGAAATTCTTTTCAATGTGGCGGCAAAGATCCAGACGGGTACACAGGCGCATCTGGCTCAGGCACACAATGTCCTGAACGGGCTTTTCCCCGAGCGCCTGAATGCGTCGCAAACCGAACAGGCCCGGGACTGGTTGCGTCATGCCGCCGCTTTCGAACCCGTGGCCTTTGCCTTGACCCGGCAATCCCAGGATGTGCCGCACCTGTATTTTGGCAACAGTCGCGGCGAGTATTTCTCTGTCGAAAGCTCGGGCGGCGCAGCGACGGTGCAGCTCCGCGGGCCCACCGATACGGCGACTCAGGCTTTTGCGACCCGGCGGCCCGGTGACAGGACCAGGCCGCTGACGCTGGCACAGCCAGGGTTCGAGCCGCGCACCCGCAACTGGTATCAGGGTGCCCTGATTGCCAAGGGCCGCGTTTTTTCACCCATACAGACGGTTCCGGGCAAACCGCAACTGCTGGTCACCTTGTCGCAGCCCGTCTACGACCCTGATGAGGGTGCGGCGGGCGTGTTCGGCGTGGACCTGCACCTGCAACAACTGTCCAGCCTGCTGCAAACGCAAAGCATCAGCGCGCGGGGCGCTGCATTTATTGTTGATGAGTCTGGCATGCTGGTTGCTGGATCAGCGGGGGATGCCTTGTTTCAGGACCCGCCAGGCCAGCAGATCCGGCGCAGCCCGGAAAACAGCGCCAATCCGGTCATCCGTGAAAGCTTTGCGGCGCTGCAGCTTGAACGCGCCCGCAAGCGCGAGGATTCGGTGGCCAGCACCACCACGCTGCAGCGGCTGACCATGCGGGGCGATACCCTGATCATGGTGCAACGGCCGTTTGGCGAGTCGCTGGGTTTGCGCTGGACGCTGGTGGTGGCGGCGCCTGAAAGCGATTTCACGGCCGACATTGACCGCGCGTGGAAATTGTCCCTGGGGCTGATCGGGGGCCTGGTTCTTATGGGGGCACTGGCCGCGCTGTATGTGGCGAACCGCATTGGCCGCCGGTTGCGCCGCCTGAGCGTGGCGGCGCAGCAACTGGGTCGGGGCGAGGTGCCGCGCATCGACAGGCGCACCCATTTGCGGGAGGTGATGGAGCTTTCTCAGGTCATGCACGACAGCGCAGAACAGCTACGGACATACCGAATGGAGGTGCAAGCCAAGACCCGTGCCATTGAAGAGGCTAACGAAATGCTGGAGCAGCGTGTCGCCCAGCGCACTGTTGATTTGCTGGCCTCGCGCGAGGAGGCCTTGCAGGCGGCCAAAGCCAAGGCTTCGTTTCTTGCGACCATGAGCCATGAAATCCGCACGCCTCTCAATGGCGTGGTGGGCATGAGCACCCTGCTTGCCGAGACCTCGCTGGATGATGAGCAAAGCGACTATCTCCAGACGATCCGATTGTCGAGTGATCAGTTGCTGGCTGTCATCAATGACATCCTGGACTTCTCAAAAATTGAATCGGGCAAGCTCGACCTGGAGTCTGAACCCCTGAGTCCGCGCA
>JAZKIE010000058.1:0-6128 GCA_040385025.1 Pseudomonadota bacterium
GGTTTCAACATCGTCAACTTCCCGATGGGCAACACGGGCTGCCAGATGGGCGGCTGGTACCGCAAGGAAATCAAGTCGGTCAAGGACATGAAGGGCCTGAAGATGCGCATCGGCGGCTTCGGCGGCAAGGTGCTTGAGCGCATGGGATCCGTTCCACAGAACATTCCCGGCGGCGAGATTTACCAGGCCCTGGAAAAAGGCACGATTGATGCGGCCGAGTGGGTCGGACCTTACGATGACCAGAAACTGGGCTTCAACAAGGTGGCACCGTTTTACTACTACCCCGGCTGGTGGGAAGGTGGCCCGGAGCTGGACGTGTTCATCAACAACAAGGCCTACGACGCATTGACGCCGGAAAACAAAGCCATTGTTGAAGCTGCTGCGGCTTTCGCCCACACGGAAATGCAGGCGAAGTACGACGCCAAAAACCCGACGGCCCTCAAGCAACTGGTTGGCAGCAAGACCAAGGTCCTGCCTTTCCCCAAAGACGTGCTGGACCTGGCGTTCAAGGAATCCATGGCGCTGTACTCCGAGATCAGCGCCAGGAATCCCAACTGGAAAAAAGTCTACGACGACTACTCTGCCTTCCGCAAGGACCAGAACCTCTGGTTCCGCTTTACTGAGGCCCGTTTCGACAGCTTCATGCAGGCACAAAAGCTGTAATCCCCGGCTTACGCCGGACAGCAAAAAGCCCCGCTTGCGGGGCTTTTTTTATGGGGACTCCACGTTCAGAGAACCTGTACGCCCGTGCCTTCGGTCATTCGTCCGATGCGGCTGGCATCTGCAAAGCCCTGGCTGTGAAAACAGGCCAGCACATCATCGGCAATCTCGGGCGAACAGGACACCAGCAAACCGCCACTGGTTTGTGGGTCGGACAGCAGGGCCCGATGCGCGGCGCTGAGGGCGGGTGGCAACTCGACGTCACTGCCATAGCTGGCCCAGTTGCGTCCGGATGCGCCGGTGACCATGCCTTGCGCTGCCAGTTCAAGCACGCCGGGCAGCAGCGGGATCTGTTCCATTTGCAATTGCATTTTCAGTTTCGCGCCGCGCGCCAGTTCCAGCCCATGGCCCAGCAGCCCAAAGCCGGTGATGTCGGTCAGCGCATGCACGCCGTCGAGTTTGGCCAGATCAATGCCCGGCTTGTTGAGCTGGGTGGTGACGGCGATCATGCGGGCATATCCCCCGGCATCCAGCGCGTCTTTCTTCAGCGCGGCAGACAGGATGCCGACGCCCAGTGGCTTGCCCAGGATCAGCACGTCGCCGGCACGCGCACCCGAGTTTTTCTTGACCCGCGAGGGATGTACCAGCCCGAGCACCACCAGGCCGTAAATCGGCTCGACCGAGTCGATGGTGTGGCCGCCGGCAATTGGAATGCCAGCATCGCGGCAGACATCCTGGCCGCCCCGCAGGATCGCGCCTATGGTTTCCAGCGGCAACACATTGATCGGCATGCCGACCAGGCCCAGCGCCATGATCGGTGTGCCGCCCATGGCGTAAACATCGCTGATGGCATTGGTCGCGGCGATGCGGCCGAAGTCATAGGGGTCGTCGACGATGGGCATGAAAAAGTCGGTGGTGGCAATCAAGGCCTGCTCGTCGTTGAGCAGATACACCGCCGCATCATCGGCGGTCTCGATGCCGACCAGCAACTGCGGCGGAATCGGGAGGTTGCTGGAATTTTTCAGGATTTCGGCGAGCACGCCGGGTGCGATCTTGCAGCCGCAGCCGCCGCCATGCGACAGGCTGCTCAAACGGGGCGCTGTGGCGGGGAGAATCGGCGTGAGCTTGTCGGGGGCGTTCATGGGTAGGCTTTCAGTGCGCTGTTGAGCAAGTTTATGACAAGGCGCTTTTCCCCGGCTGGGCTGAACAGATGGGCACGCTTGCGGCATTGCTTTTCAAGCCGCTGCAGAAAGGCCGGCTCCGTGGCGCAGCGCGCCAGCAGCGCCGCCAGCGCGGCGTCGTCCCCGACCGGGAAGTAGCCCGCATAGTCGTCGCCCAACATGCCGATGTTGCCGCTGATGCGGGACGCCAGCACCGCGGTACCGGACTGCACGGCTTCAATGATCACCTGCGCGCCGCCTTCCATCAGCGAGCTGTTGACCAGCACATGGGCGCGCTTGATGTGCTGGCGGGTGGCGGCACGCGGCAGATCGCCGAGCCAGCGGTAAGCGGGCAGCGTGTGCTGCGCAGCGCGGGCGGCCAGCGCAAGGTCTGGTTGCAAGGCCTGGCCGATGGACTCAAAAAAAATATGGCGGGATTCGCTCCGGGCGGCCGCCCTGAGATAAGTCAGCGGATCTTTTTCGTCGCGCAGGTGGCCTACCATCAATGCGCGAAATCGCCGCTCCGATTTGGCGGCCGGCAACAACGGCCGGGCCGACTGGTAGATCACCTGTGCCTTGTGCCGCAGGGCGGGCGGCAATTCGCGCAGACCGGCTTCCTGCAGCACCACCAGGTGGGTCGCCAGTGCCAGGGACTGCTGCGCATGGTCATCGCTGCGGATGTCGCGGTACAGGTCGGTGCCGGTCAACACCACCATCAGTGCTTTGCCGGGGCACTGCCGGGCCCAGGCGTGAATCGATGGCGCCGAGCGCCGTGCATGCAGCGCGATCATGGCGCTGGCCGGCAAGCTGTTCGCGCCAGGTGGCCAATGCGGCAGCAGCGCGGTCTCACCATGGCCGGAGAGAAATTGCGCCCAGCGCCACGCGGTGTGCCAGTTGCCGTTGTTGGCTTCGCGCATCGCCGGGCTGACGATGACAACTCTGCCTGTTTCCGATCTGCTGTCCAATGTCTGGCTCCATGTTGCGACCCGAGCTACAGGTTAACAGTCAGGAGACAGGCTCACCCTCCCGGGTCCGTGCCTGGAGCTCGCCTTTTTCCGCGTTGTAGCTGAAGTTTTTTCTGGCCAGTGCCGGCTGGTAGTTGAGCATGTTGATCAAAAAGCTCAGGGCGCCAAGGTTGTTGCCCAGGCGGTCAAAGCTGCCGCTCGCCCGCGCTTCCTGTTCGGTGGTGCCGGTGAGCAGCATCTGCTCGACCAGCTCCCGCATGTGGGTGACAGCCAGTGCGGCCTGATCGAGATCGAGGACGGCCAGCACACCGCGCATCTGTTCAAGTTGTCCCGGCACGTCGGCCAGGATGGTTTTGTCCTCCGGCGTGCGGAAAAAATCGTCCAGTGCCACCTCAAGTTGGCCCAGCAGCCTGCGCAGTTCAGTGACCACACTTTCCATGGTTTGTTTGTCGTTGACGCGCCGGTACAGCTCTTCCATCCAGGCATCGGGCGGCTGGGCCTGGCCCATCCGGGCGCTGTCCAGCCTTTGCGCCAGACGCCCTGTGCGGGCCGTGAGTTGCGCATCCTTCGGGTCCAGATCGTCGAAGGCCGCTTCGAGGTACAGCAGCGCGGTCGCCACTTCAAGCCCAAGGTCCGGCGAGGGCGCCTGGCCGGAGGCCGCCGTGGTGTTGACCGCCTGGGTCAGCGCCTGGGCCAGCGGCTCGCTGGGCGGGTGCAGCTTGACCAGCGAATCGGTCACCAGGCTGAACTGGTCGCTGACCATCTTGAAGCGGTTGAGGTCGCCGGCGGTCACCGAGGACCAGCTCTCCTTGGCCGAGCTGATGCGTTTGCGGGCCTGTGCGATCAGGGCCGGTGCAAAGCGGTCGAACTGAACCGCCTCATAGTCGACCGGCTGGAAACGCTCCAGGCCGTAGCTGGCCCGCACCGCCGTCAGCGCGGGCGCGTCGGCGGCACGCCGGGGCACCGCCTGCGTGCACAGAAAAAGCAGGTCCTGCGCGAGGCGGTCCGAGGCATGCGGTATGCCGCGTGCCAGGTTGGCATATTGCAGCAGGATGCGCAAAATCGCCCTCTTGGCGTACACGTCCACCTTCAGCAGCCCCAGCGCCAGCGCTTCAAAAAAGCCTGCGGCAATTTTCCAGAACGTTTTCAGCTCGACCTCGGTATCGGTTTGCGCCAGGCCCAGGCACAGGCTGGACAGGCTTTGCGCGGCCTGTGCGTCGCCGCGCACCAGCTTGAGCGTGAACCGGTCCAGCAACTGCCGCGAGGTGTCGCTGTAGGCCGTGGCCTCGACGCTGACCGCGAGCTCGGGTTCCAGCCAGCGCCATTCAAACGCCCAGAGGTCCGCCGGATGGGCCCGATCCGCGCCTATCAGGCCCTGGATGTCGCGGTACTGCGGAAACAGCGAGACCGCCGATACCGGCTTGCCCGCCAGCACGTCTTCCAGGTAGACCGTCAGCGCGAGGCCGGCCAGTTCGACCTGGTTGCTGGCCTGTTCCGTGCATTGTTTCGGTGACTGGATAAAACGCTGGACCCCTGTCTCCATGGCGCGCAGCAGCAGCGCCGGCGCGTTCATGCCGACCATTTCCAGGGCGCCTACCGCCTGGTGCAATTGCTGGCGGGCCAGGCGCAACTGGCTGGCGTCCAGCGCCTCCAGCTCCTCACCCTTTGCCAGAGCGGCCTCGCGCACAAACCGTTTCAGGGCCTTGCTTGCGCTGTCCAGGGATTTGCGCAGCTCCTCCAGCACCCAGGCCAGCGGGCTCAGGTCCATGATGCTCACGTCCAGGTCGTCAGAGGACGGGTTCAGCGCGTTGGATGTCATACATGGCGTACCGGTTGAAAGGACAGGCGTTCACGGACAGATGGGCGCGGGTCAGGCGGTGCCGAAGTCTATTCCCCGGCTTGCGAAATTTGGCACGAAAACGCGCGCGGGGTGACAGTCGGCGCATGGCGCCCGCTGACAGGTCGTGCGGGACGCGGTTGAATTGCTTTTTGGCAACAAGGGGGCCGTCCCGTGTTGGCGGCCACGGCCGCAGCGGTCTGCTATTCTGGCTTCACCCGCCCGGCGTGCCGCTGCCGCAACTGGTTTGCCTGGCCGGACTTACCAGGACCTCGCTTTGGCTTCAGACGCTGCCCCCGATTCACCCCCGCACTCCGCATCGACCTCGGTCACCGGACGCATCGACTCGCCCCTGATGCGCGGCGCTGGCAAGGCCTTGCTGTCGCTGGCGCTGATGGATGCGCGCAACCACACGCTGCGGCTGTTTGCCCAGTACCAGCAGGCACTGGAGAGCACAGGTTTTGTGGTGCCCCGCTTGCCGGTGCTCAATCCTCCGCTGTGGGAAATCGGCCATGTGGGCTGGTTTCAGGAGTGGTGGATAGGCCGCAACATGCAACGCGCGCGCGGCCTGCGCTGCGAGCCGGGGCATGCGCGGCTGGCCTCGATCGAGCCGCATGCCGACCGCTGGTGGGACTCGGGCCAGGTGCCGCACAGCACCCGCTGGACGCTGGACTTGCCGGGGGTGGCCAACTGCCGCGCCTGGCTGCTGGACACGCTGGAGAGCACGCTGGAGTTGCTGGAAAAAGCCGATGAAGACGACGACGCGCTGTATTTTTACCGCCTGTGCCTGTTTCACGAGGACATGCATGCCGAAGCCCTGACCTACACCGCGCAGACGCTGGGCTTGAGCCTGGACAAACCCTTGCTCCAGGCCTTCACATCGCCGACCATGACGCTGCGCGAGCCGCTGCTGGTGCCGGCCGTCGTCTGGAAGCTGGGCTCGCCCGCCACGGGTTTTGTTTTCGACAATGAACAGACGCAGCACGAGGTCAGCGTGCCGGAGTTCGAGATTGACGCGCAGCCGGTGAGCTGGGCACAGTTTGTCGAATTTGTCGATGACGGCGGCTACGACCGGCCCGAACTCTGGCAGCCCGCCGGCTGGGACTGGCTGCAGGCGACGGCGCGCAGCGAGGGCCGGCGCGGCCCGCGTTATGTCGAGCAGATCGGCGTGGCCAGCGGCGCAGTGATGCAAACCCGCTTCGGCCAGCCCATGCGCATGCTGGGCAACCAGCCGGCCATGCACATGAGCTGGTGGGAGGCCGACGCCTGGTGCCGCTGGGCCGGCCGCCGGCTGCCGGCCGAGGTCGAGTGGGAGGTGGCGGCGCACACCGCGGCGCGCCGGGGCTTTCGCTGGGGGGATGTGTGGGAGTGGACCGGCAGCAGCTTTAGAGCCTACCCAGGCTTTGAGCCGCACCCCTATGCCGACTATTCGCAGCCCTGGTTTGGCACGCACAAGGTGCTGCGCGGCGCTTCACTGGCGACGCGGGCGCGCATGAAACATCCGAA
>JAZKIE010000059.1:0-1897 GCA_040385025.1 Pseudomonadota bacterium
CGGCCACGATCCGGATGAACAAAGGCAAACTGGGCCCGGTCTTTCCGGAGGCCTTGCGGCCGCTGAACGGCAAGACGGTCAAGCTGCAGGGTTACATCCTGCCGATTGAACCCGGCCAGACGCACAAGTATTTTCTGTTGTCGGCCTGGTCGCCCACCTGCCCGTTTTGTCAAACAGCCGGACCGGAAGCCGTAGTCGAAGTGCGGGCGCGCAGCGCCGTGAAGTATTCGATGGAGCCGGTCGTGGTTGAGGGGCGCCTGATGCTGCTGGAGAACGATCCCAGCGGTGTGTTTTACCGGCTGATTGACGCGGCGCCCGCCAACCTTCAATAAACCCAAAGGGAGATTCCATGCTACGACGCCTTTTTACTGCCGCCACACTTTCGCTGGCGGTCAGCGCTGCCTGGTCGCAAGCCGCGCTGCCACCCATCAGCCCGGCCACGGAGGCCGCGTTTGCCAAACTGACGGCCCATGCCGGCGTCAAGCGGGCGGTGGATTTCCTCAAGGCAGATGACGAACGCACGCTCAAGGACCAGATCGAACTGACGGAAATTCCAGCACCGCCCTTCAAGGAGGCCGTGCGCGCCCAGGCTTACCAGAAGCGGCTCCAGGCCCTGGGCCTGACGGACGCCCGCATCGATGCCGAGGGCAACGTGATTGCGGTGCGCAAAGGCAGCGGCAAAGGCCCGATGCTGGTGGTGTCTGCCCATCTCGATACCGTGTTTCCTGAAGGCACCAATGTCAAGGTCAAGATCAATGGCAACCGGTATGAAGCCCCTGGCATTTATGACGATGGGCGCGGCCTGGCGTCGCTGCTCAGCGTTCTGCGCGCATTGAACGATGCGGGCCTGAAAACTGTCGGTGACATCGTTTTTGTCGGGACCGTGGGCGAGGAAGAGCTCGGCGACCTGCGCGGCGTCAAGGCGCTGTTTCGCGACAACAAGGCGATTGACGGCTTCATCTCGCTGGACGGCCTGGACATTGGCCGCATCGTGAACCAGGCCACCGGCAGCCGCCGCTTCCGCATCATTTATACGGGGCCGGGCGGTCATAGCTTTTCGGCATTTGGCCTGCCGTCGGCCACCCATGCACTGGGTCGTGCCATCGCCAAAATCAGCGAGGTCCGGACTGTCGATGAACCCAAGACGACCTACACCGTGGGCACGCTCAAGGGCGGCACCTCGGTCAATGCGATTGCAGCCGAGGCGGAACTGGGCCTGGACATGCGCTCCAACAGCGCCGCAGAACTCAAGAAACTCGAAGACCGCATCATGGTGCTGGCCCGCGAGGCGGCTGACGAGGAAAACAAGCGCTGGGACAAGAAGGACGTGATCAAGGTCGAGTTCAAGCTGGTGGGTGACCGTCCTGCCGGTGCCGGCCAGGCGGATTCGCCCATGGTCAGCGCGGCACGGCGCGCCGTCGCGACCGTGGGTGGCGAAGTCAAGAGCCTGGGCGCTTCCAGCACCGACTCCAACCTGCCGATCAGCCTGGGCATCCCGGCGGTCACGCTGGGCAGCGGCGGCGTGGGCGGCGGCGCGCATGGACCCGGCGAATGGTATTCCCCCGTGAATGCCTGGCTGGGCCCGCAAAGCACGCTGTTGACGGTGTTGTCGCTGGTGGGCGTGGACGGTGTCACGCAGCCACTGCTGGCCAAGCGCGCACCTTGAGCTGACAGCGATCCAGGCATGAAAAAAGCCCCGGACTGCGCAAGCGGTCCGGGGCTTTTTCGTCAGCCGGAGAGCTGACAGGGCTCAGGCTTACAGCGTGTCGATGAAGCTGCGCAGCTTGTCCGAACGCGAAGGGTGCTTGAGCTTGCGCAACGCCTTGGCTTCGATCTGGCGGATGCGTTCACGCGTCACGTCGAACTGCTTGCCGACTTCTTCCAGCGTGTGGTCGGT
>JAZKIE010000060.1:0-5536 GCA_040385025.1 Pseudomonadota bacterium
ATGCAGGCCTGTCTGATTTCGCCCTGTACTACATCGGCGGCATCATCAAGCACGCCCGTGCGCTGAACGCCATCACCAACCCCGGCACCAACAGCTACAAGCGCCTGGTTCCTGGTTATGAGGCACCGGTCAAGCTGGCGTATTCGGCCAAGAACCGCTCGGCTTCGATCCGTATTCCTTACGTTGCCAACCCCAAGGGCCGCCGTATCGAGGCACGTTTCCCCGATCCACTGATGAACCCTTACCTCGGCTTCTCGGCCCTGATGATGGCGGGTCTCGATGGCGTGGAAAACAAGATCCATCCCGGCGAAGCCGCCACCAAGGACCTGTACCATCTGCCGCCCGAGGAAGATGCACTGGTGCCAACCGTTTGCCACAGCCTGGACCAGGCGCTGGACTGCCTCGACGTGGGCCGCAGCTTCCTGACCAAGGGCGGTGTGTTCACCGACAGCATGATCGACGCCTACATTGAACTGAAAATGGGTGAAGTGACGCGCCTGCGCCAGGCCACTCACCCGATCGAGTTCGACATGTATTACTCACTGTAATTCCTTACAGTCTGTGGTCAAAAAAGGACGGCGAAAGCCGTCCTTTTTTATTTCCCAGCAGGGTTATCGATGGCAGGATTTTGCTTTTCTGACCCTTTGCAGGATACTGGCAGACCGTCCAAGCCTTAACAGGCACTTGGGGTTACGCATGAAACCTGCAGTACTTCTTTCAACATTTCTTGTTCTCGCCGGCAGCATGGCCGCCGCTTCTGCGCAGGAGCGCATTTACCGCTGCGCCGGAAAAGGCGGTGCCACGCCCGAGTACATCAACAACGCCAAGGACGCGCAGGCGCGCGGCTGCAAACAAATTGATGGCGGCAATGTCACGGTGGTGCAGAGTTCACCGGTGAACCGTCCAGCGGCTGTTCGTGTGGCCGGGGCCGTGCAGGCTGCGCCGGTATCGAGCAGCGGTGAGCAACGTGCACGCGACAGCGACACACGGGCCATTCTCGAGTCCGAACTCAAAAAAGCCGAGATCAAGCTGGCCGAGCAGCAAAAAGAGTTCAACAATGGCGAGCCCGAAAAGCAGGGCATCGAAGGCCGCAACTACCAGCGTTACCTCGACCGCGTGGCTGAGATGAAGGAAAGCATTGCACGCCACGAAAGCGACATTGCCGGCCTGAAACGCGAAATCGGCCGCTTGCCGGCAGCCACTGCCCGGCAATAAGCCCAAGCCTGCCGCTTCTGCGTCAAAATAGGACGCTTGAAAAAGCCCAACTTCTCCTCTGCCGTCGCCACCGCTGTGGCCTCTTCACGCTTTCAGTCCTTTGACCTGCTGGCCACGCTGGTGGCTGTCGTGCGCACCAACGGCGTGGTGGTGTTTGCCAACGCAGCGCTCGAAGACGCGCTGGGCACCTCGCGCCGGACCATCGAGGGCTCACAGCTCCCCGACTGCTTCACCGAGCCCATGATCCTGCACAACGCGCTGGAAGGCGCGGGCAGCAACGAGTTTGCGGCGCTGCGTTACGACGCCTGGCTGAAACCGCTGAACCGTGAGCCGATGCCGGTCCATGTGGTGGTGGCGCAGACCGACACGCCCGGCGAAGCGATTGTTGAGTTGCTGCCGCTGGAGCAGCAGGCCAAACAGGACCGCGAAGAGCGGCTGATCGACCAGGCCCAGGCCAACAAGGAGCTGATCCGCAACCTGGCGCACGAGATCAAGAACCCGCTGGGCGGTATACGCGGCGCGGCGCAATTGCTGCAGATGGAAATCGAGTCCAAGGAACTGACCGAATACACCCAGGTCATCATCCATGAAGCCGACCGGCTGCAAACCCTGGTGGACCGCTTGCTGGCGCCGCACCGGCGGCCGCATTTGGTGGGTGACGTCAATATTCATGAGGTCTGCGAGCGGGTGCGTTCGCTGATCCTGGCCGAGTTCCCCAAGGGCCTGCGCGTGCTGCGCGACTATGACATTTCGATTCCCGACTTCCGTGGCGACCGTGAGCAGCTGATCCAGGCGGTGCTCAACATTGCCCACAATGCCGCGCAGGCGCTCGCCGAGCGCATTGCGGCGGGCGACGCGCAGATCGATTTCCGCACGCGTATCGCGCGCCAGGTGACTTTCGGCAAGCAGCGCTACCGCTTGGCACTGGAATTGCATGTTATCGACAATGGACCGGGCGTTCCGGACTCCATCAAGGACCGAATCTTCTATCCCCTGATCTCAGGGCGGGAGGGCGGTTCCGGGTTGGGGCTGACTTTGGCGCAAACCTTTGTTCAGCAACACCACGGCTTGATCGAGTGCGAAAGCGTCCCCGGCCGCACGGATTTCAAGCTGCTGATACCGCTGCCTTGAAGCCGTCACCTTTATTGATGGATAACCGGTAGAAGTACCAAAGGGACAAGAAAACATGAAACCGATCTGGATTGTTGACGATGACCAGTCCATCCGGTTTGTGCTGGAAAAGGCCTTGCTGCGTGAAGGCCTGCCGACCCGCAGCTTCATCACCCCGCGCGAAGTGCTTGCCGCACTGGAAATCGCCACCGACGACGACGGCCCACAGGTGCTGGTCAGCGACATCCGCATGCCTGGCGGCTCGGGCCTGGACTTGCTGGCCAAGGTCAAGGAAAAAAATCCCGGACTGCCCGTCATCATCATGACGGCATTCTCCGACCTCGACAGCGCGGTTTCGGCCTTCCAGGGCGGCGCCTTCGAATACCTGCCCAAACCTTTCGACCTGACCAAGGCGGTCGAGCTGATCCGCCGCGCCGTGGAAGAAAGTCAGCGCGAGGAAGTGGCCGAAGAACGCATGGCCGCCACGCCCGAAATGCTGGGCCAGGCGCCCGCCATGCAGGACGTGTTCCGCGCCATCGGCCGGCTCAGCCAGAGCAATGTCACGGTGATGATCACCGGCGAGTCCGGTTCCGGCAAGGAGCTGGTGGCGCGCGCGCTGCACAAACATTCGCCGCGCGCCAATGGGCCCTTCGTGGCCATCAATACCGCCGCGATCCCGAAGGACCTGCTGGAGTCCGAACTGTTCGGCCATGAACGTGGTGCTTTCACCGGCGCCCAGACCATGCGCCGTGGACGCTTCGAGCAGGCCGACGGCGGCACGCTGTTCCTCGACGAGATTGGCGACATGCCTTTTGATTTGCAGACGCGGCTGCTGCGTGTGCTCTCCGACGGAAATTTCTACCGGGTCGGCGGCCACAACGCGGTCAAGACCAATGTGCGCGTCATCGCCGCCACGCACCAGGACCTGGAGCAGCGCGTCAAGGACGGTGGTTTCAGGGAGGACTTGTTCCACCGCCTGAACGTGATCCGTTTGCGCCTGCCGGCGCTGCGCGAGCGCCGTGAAGACGTGTTCATGCTGACGCGCCACTTCCTTCAGCAAAGCGCCAAGCAGCTTGGCGTGGCCGAGCCGAAACGGATATCGGATGCCGCGTTGCAAAAACTCAGCACCTTTGGATTTCCCGGCAACGTGCGCCAGTTGGAAAACATCTGCCACTGGCTGACGGTGATGGCGCCGGCCCAGGTCATCGAAACCAAGGATTTGCCGCCCGAGGTGCTGGATGCGGCGCCCGAGCCGCTGCGCGCACCGGCGCCGGTGCTGGTTGAAAGCGGGGCGGTGGTGCGCCATGCGCCCTTGCCGGACGCGGGCATGGCTGCGGCGGTGGATGCCGCGCCTGCTGAAAAAATCTCATTTCCGCCTGCGGAGATGGGCTTGCCGCTGCAGGGCGGGACTTGGGAAACCGGGCTGGAGGTCGAGGCCATGGCCCTGCTGGCCACCGGCCGCAGCGACGTCTGGGACGTGCTGACCCGGCGTTTTGAATCCAAGCTGATCCAGACCGCGCTGCTCAACACCCGCGGCCGCCGCATCGAAGCCGCGCAGAAGCTGGGCATAGGCCGCAACACCATCACACGCAAGATCCAGGAACTCAATCTGGAGTGAAGGCCTGGATGTGGCTCGGTGACAACCGGGCTGCATCGGGTCTGCGGCGCCGGCTGATTTAAAGTCCAGGCATGAGCCGCTTATCCCTGACCCGCGACAAGATCTACAAAACCGTGGCGCGCCAGTTGCATGGCAAGGTGCCCTGCTGGGTCTGCGGTGAACATGTGCTGCCGGCGGCTGCCACGCTGGAACACATCCAGCCGCTCAGCGAAGGCGGTAACAGCCATGCAGAGAACCTGGCCATCAGCCACGAGCTCTGCAACAGCCAGCGCCACGCCAAAGGCGTGGTCCCCGGCTCGGTCGAGTCACCGGGGCGGGTAGCCCGCAGTCTATGAATGAAATCGGCCTCCAGCCCATGTCGGGCGAGCGTGAGCAGCTATCTTATTTATAGCAAATCAAGGTCCACCACGACCGGTACATGGTCGCTGGGGCGTTCGTTTTTGCGCGGCAACTTGTCGATCACGCAGCTTTTGACGGCCGGCTTGAGTGCGTCGCTGACCAGGATGTAGTCGATGCGCAAGCCACGGTTGCGGCGGAAGGCGAACTCGCGGTAGTCCCACCAGGAGTAACTTTTCTCGGGCTGCTCGAACAGGCGAAACGCGTCGTGCAGGCCCAGTCCCAGCAGCGCCTTCAGGTGCTCGCGCTCTTCGGTCGTGTGGTGAATCGTTTCGCGCAGGCCTTCGGCGTCATAGGTGTCGCGGTCATCGGTGGTGATGTTGAAGTCGCCCACCAGCACCAGCTTGGGCTGCGCGGCCAGTTCGTCCTTGAGCCAGGTGCGCAGTCCCTCCAGCCACTTCATCTTGTACTCAAATTTCTCGGTTCCCGGCGCCTGGCCGTTGACGAAATAGCCGTTGACCAGGCGCAACTCGCCCTGCGGCGTGTCCAGCGTGGCGGCAATCACGCGCGACTGCTCGTCGCTGAAGCCGACAATGTTTTTGACAATGTTGCGCGCCGGGTTGCGGCTCAGGATGGCCACGCCGTTGTAGGTTTTCTGGCCGAAGACCGCGCTCTGATAGCCGGCGGCGGCCAGCGCCTCCAGCGGGAACTTGTCGTCGCTGAGCTTGAGCTCCTGCAGGCACAGTGCATCGACCGGGTTGGCAGCCAGCCAGTCCAGCACCTGCGGCAGGCGCACGGCCAGGGAGTTGACGTTCCAGGTGGCGATTTTCATGAACGCTCCAGTGTGACAAAACTGAAAGTCATGCCTTTGCCCGACACATGTTTGCTGCGCGCTGTTTCGCGCCAGGCCGGGCCCAGCGTGGGCGCGTAGGCATCGCCTTCAAAATCCTGGTGGATTTCGGTGACTTCGGCATGTACCGCCAGGGGTTCCGCTTGCGCGTAAATTTGGGCACCGCCTATGACCCAGATCTCCGGCGCGGGCGCGGCTTGCTGCAGGGCGTCTTCCAGGCTGGCGGCGCGCTGCGCACCTTCGGTTTGCCAGTCATCCTGGCGCGTGATCACGATGTTGATCCTGCCCGGCAGTGGCCTGAATTTCGCCGGCAGCGAGTCCCAGGTCTTGCGGCCCATGATGACCGGGCAGCCCAGGGTCAGTTGCTTGAAATGCGCCAGGTCTTCCGGCAGATGCCAGGGCATGAC